>JANXYI010000442.1 GCA_025350085.1 Deltaproteobacteria bacterium | reverse complement strand
CACCAGCTCGCCTTCGCCCGGGTGGACGACGCAGACGATGTTGCCGCAGGTCAGGCATTTGTAGATCTGTCCGCATTCAGCCATAAGCCCTCCTCAAATATACTTGTAAGGTTTTGGTTGCTACCAGTTCTCTGCAGCCAGCTCGAAATGGGCCTGGGGATGGTCGCAGGCCGGGCACTTGTTGGGGGCGCTGGCGCCCTGGTAGATGTACCCGCAGTTGCGGCAGCGCCAGATCACGGGCTTGTCGCTCTTGAAGACCGTGCCAGCCTCGATGCTCTTGGCCAGGGCGCGGAAGCGCTTCTCGTGGAAGCGTTCGGCCACGGCGATGGCCTCGAAGATCACGGCGATCTCGGCCAGGCCCTCCTCGCGGGCGATGGCCGCAAACCCGGGATACATGCTGGTCTGCTCGTGGTTCTCGCCACCGGCAGAGCCCAGCAGGTTCTCCAGGGTCGTGCCGATGGTCCCGGCCGGGAAGCTCGCCGTGACCTCCACCTCGCCGCCCTCAAGGAGCTTGAACAGGCGCTTGGCGTGCTCCTTCTCCTGGTTGGCGGTCTCCTCGAACACGGCGGAGATCTGCTCGAAACCGTCCTTCTTGGCCCTGGCGGCGAAATAGGTGTAGCGGTTGCGGGCCTGGGATTCCCCGGCAAAGGCGGTCAGGATGTTTTTCTCGGTGCGCGTTCCACGAAGGCTCATGCTCTCTCCTGTTCTGGTAGGCGCCGTGCTGTCCGGCTGGTGCTTTCGATTCTACCCTTACCACAATACGCAGAGAGCGCCAGGAAAAAATGCAGGCCCAAAGGGGGCTCAGGAATCCTTTCCGGCGCACATGGGGCAGATGCCCACGAACTCCACGTCGCACCTGAGGGCCGAGTAGCCCATGGACTGCTTCAGGGGCAGGTCCGGCAGGTCCAGCGGGTGCTCCAGGTCGTCCACCCGCCCGCAGACCGAGCAGCGCAGATGCGGATGGGCTGCCGGGTTGCCGTCGAAACGCTTCTGCGTCCCGGCGCCCCCAAGGCGCAAAACCACGCCCTTGCCGCTGAGGAAGTCCAGGTTGCGGTACACCGTGCCCAGGCTGATCCGGGGCAGGATTTTGCGCACCATGACGTAGACCTCGTCGGCCGTGGGGTGACTCGTGACCTTGCGCAACTCCGCGAGGATGGTCTCCCGCTGTCGCGACAGGCGTTCGCCCTTGTGTTCTGCATTGTTCATAGGCGCCCCTCTCAAAGCTAATAATAATTCCTAATTACAACATGCGGGGTTGTCAAGGTGTTCGCCTGCTCCTCTCAGTCGCTCGGGGCCTTATGCCTGGACAGCCCTGCGGAGGCCGGCACCTGGCCCGCCTTCAGCACGGCAAAACGCCAAGGCCCGCCGGGCGGGCCTTGGTCGATTAGCCGACGAGATGCTGGAGTTCCTGGACCGCCATGTCGAGCTTGGTGTCGAACTGGACGCCTATCTCCTGCCCGGACCGCCAGCGGACCTGGGCCGGCAGGTTCTGCAGGCGCCCGCTGTCCTTGACGCCGTGCACGGACAGGACCAGGCGGCTACCCGCGAAGTCCGGCAGGGGATCCTTGGCTTTCAGCCGCGCACCGCCCGCGCTGATGTCCACCAGATCCAGGTGGCAGCGCTGCTGTCCGTGCATGACGATGCATACCGTGTCGACCCCGTATGCGCAGAGTTGTATCCGGGCATACTGTCGACGTTCCGCGTGAGTGCCCACGGGTCCCCCTGGAGGCCTTTTCCAGGCCTAGGGAACCCCCTACTCCTCTGTGCGGAATTTTTCAACCAGTCTGGCCAGGTCCTTCGACATCTCCGCGACCTCGCGGATGCGGCCGTTGGCGCTCTGGATGTCCTGGGACATCTGGCCGGAAAGGCTGTTGATCTCGCTCACGTTGGTGTTGATCTCCTCGCTGGTGGCGGACTGCTGGTCGGCCGCCGTGGCGATGGAGCGCACCATGTCCGCTATGTGGTCCGAGGCCTCCACGATCTGCTTCAGCACGCTGCCGGCTCCGCCCGCAAGCTCGGTGGTCTTGTCCACGCGCTGCTTGGCAACGTTCATCTCGCGCACGGCGTCGTCGGTGCTCTTCTGGATGTGCAGGATGGCCGTCTCGACCTCCTTGGTGGCGGTCATGGTCTTCTCGGCCAGCTTGCGCACCTCGTCGGCCACCACGGCGAACCCGCGTCCGGCGTCGCCCGCGCGCGCGGCCTCGATGGCGGCGTTCAGCGCGAGCAGGTTGGTCTGGTCGGCGATGTCGTTGATGACGCTCATGACCTGGCCGATGTCCTTGGCGCTGAGCGAGAGCTCGCCCAGGGCCTGGGACAGGCTTTCGGCGGTGTGGGCCACATGCTGGATCTCAGCCAGGGTGTTCTGGACCATTTCGCCGCCCTCGCGGGCCACGGAGTTGGCGCTGCTGGAGGCGTCCGAGGTCTCGCCCGCGTTCTTGGCCACCTCAAGCACGGTGGAGTTCATCTCCTCCATGGCCGTGGCCATCTGGGTGGTGCGGTCGGCCGCGGAGTCCATGCCCCTGGTGAGGTCCTCCATCTGGCCGCTGATGGTCTCGGAGGCCTGCTCCAGCTTGTGCGCCACCTGGGTGACCTCGTTGGCCACGCTGAGCAGGTTCTGGCGGTTGGCCTCGATGTGCGCCCTCGCCTGCTCATCCTGGGTCAGGTCCACCAGGACGCAGACCACGCCCACTGTTCCGCCCTGGGCGTCTTTCAGCGGCGAGGCCTCGACATGCAGGGGGAAGACCACGCCGTCATTGCGTCGATAGCTCAGCTTGCCGCTGGCGGGACTGCCCGTATCGAGCACCTTGCGGCCATTGGAGATGTAGTTGGCGTCGCCATAGAACACCAGGCCCACGCTCTGGCCGAGGGTCTCGCTGTCCGGCTTGCCCAGGATGGCCCGCAGGGGGGGGTTGACGAAGCTTAAGTTGCAGTCCTTGTCCGCCACGTACATGGGCACGATGATGCCGTCGAGCAGGCCCTTGCTGTATTCCAGCTGGTCCTTGATGCGCCCGACCATGACGCCGAGATGGTCGGCCAGCCGGGCCAGCCGGTCCTCGCCATCGACCTTGAACACGGTGTTGAGGTTGCCCTTGAGCACCTCGTCGGCGCTGCGCTCAATGGACGTGATGCGGCGGATCACCGTGCGCTTGAAGAAGGAAAACAGCACGAAGCTCAAGGCCACCATGCCCGCCAGGGACAGCAACGCGGTCATGATCTGGGTCAGGCGCAGGGAGCCGAACTGCTCGGAGAGGTCCTGGCGCATGAGCATGGCGCCCAGGATGGGCTTGGCCTTGCCGTGGCAGTGGTGGCAGGCGGGCTCGTTGGCGATGGTCTTCACTTCGGTGAAGAAATTCGTACCGCCCATGTTCATGACCTCGCCGCCCTCGAATTTCTCCTTCAGGCTGCGGGCCACCATTGCCCGGCAGTCCTCGTGGGTGAACACCTCGCCTATCTGCTTGCGCTCGGTCTCGTTGCGCGAGGCGTAGGTGATGTTGCCGTCAAAATCCACCATGTAGACGTCGATGGTCTTGTGCTGCTTGCCCAGATCGGCGAAGCGCTCCCTGGTGGCCTTGTTGTCGCCCAGGCGCATGGGCTCCTCCACGGCCATGGAGATCATCTGCGAGGAGCGCTCGGCATTGGCCTTGACCTCGGTGAGCATGGCCTTCTTCTGCCAGAAGGAGGTGGCCAGGAACAGGCCCAGGAAGACCACGCCGGAGACGACGCAGGTGAGCACCAGGATGCGGAAGGTGAGTGAGGTATTGAAGCGTTCGCTGAGTTTCATGCCATTCCCCCTAGTGGGCTCCGCCGTAGAGCATGGGCTTGAAGCGGAAGTTGGAGACCCTCTCCGAGCTGTGGCACTTCTCGCAGTCCTTGACGTTCATGCGGCCCTTGCCGATGATCAGGCTCTTCTTGCCGCCCGCGTCCACGTGGGCGGAGCCCGGGCCGTGGCAGACCTCGCAGCCCGCGTGGGCCAGGTCCGGGGTCTTCTCGAAGCTCACGAACCCGCCGGGCTTGCCGTAGCCGGTGGTGTGGCAGGCGAAGCACTCCTTGATCTCCTCGGCGGAGAGCTTCTTGGCCATGACCTTGATGCTGCGGTCCGAATGCGCCTTCTTGGCGAACTTGGAGAAATTGGTGTATTCCTTGTCGTGGCAGCCCGCGCACGTTGCTGTTCCCACATAGGTGCCGCCCTGGGCCAGGGCCTGGGAAAGCATCATGGTGCACGACAGCGCTGCAACAAGGGCAAAAAGACGGGTCCGCTTCCGTTTCACCTGCTACCTCCTCGGTATCCACAGCTACGCTACGCAGCGCTATAAGTAATTACTTTCGAAGGCATACATGAGTCTGCCGGTTTTGTAAACGCACACAAAGACAGCGGCAGCCACACTTTCATGGCTGCCGCTGCTTCATCGACCGTTTTTTCAGGAACTTGAGGGAGAACTACCAGTTGAGCGGCGCCTTGAAGCTCTCGGCCAGGGTCTCCACCGCTGTGCCCAGCAGCGCGCCAGCGCCGGACTTCACGGTCAAGCGCGCACCATTCACCACGCCGATGCGCGCGCAGTGCTGCCCGCTGAACAGCTCCTCGAAGGCGCTTGCGTTCTCCGGCTTCACGCTGACCACCAGGCGGCTGGCGGACTCGCTGTAGAGCACCTCGAGCGGGTTCGCGCAGCCGCATTGGGGCACGAGGTCGAGGTCGATGTCCGCGCCGATGCGCCCGCCCAGGCACATCTCGGCCAGGGCCACGGCCAGCCCGCCGTCGGAGCAATCATGACAGGCCGTGACCAGCCCCTTTTGCGTGGCCGCAAAATACGCCAGGTAGCGCTCGCGCGCGCTCACCAGCTCCACCTGGGGCACCTGGTCGCAGGAGAGCCCCAGCTCGCTTGAGAGCTCCGAGCCGCCGAGCTCTGGCCTAGTCAGGCCCAGGACGTACACGAGCTCGCCAGCGTGCTTGAAGTCCGAGGTCACGGCGCGGCCAATGTCCGGCATCTTGGCCACCACGGAGTACAGCACCGTCGGGGGTATGGATATCTTGACCCCGCCGCCCTTGTAGTCGTTCTTCATGGAGTCCTTGCCGGACACGCAGGGCACGCCGAAGCCGCGGCAGAAGTGGTCCAGGGCCTCGTTGGCGCGCACCAGCTGGGCCAGCTTGTAGGCGCCGTCGGGCGTGGTCTCGCTTGTGACCGGGTCGCACCAGCAGAAGTTGTCCGTGCCGGCCATGAAGCGTAAGGAGCCGCCCACGGCCACGGCCCCGCGCACGGCCTCGTCAATGGCTGCGGCCATCATCCAGTAGGTGTCCAGGTCACTAAACTTGGGGCAGATGCCGTGGGAGAGCACCAAGCCCTCCTCGGTGGCGAAGTCCGGCCGGACCACGGCCGCGTCGGACGGGCCGTCGCGCTTGATACCCACCAGGGGCTTGATGATGCTCTTGCCCTGCACCTCGTGGTCGTACTGGCGGATGACGTATTCCTTGCTGCAGATGTTCAGTCGGCCGAGCATCCGGTGCAAGAGCGCGGTCTGGTCCACGTCCGCAGGCAGGGGGTCGGCCTTGGCCTGCGGCAGCTCCCAGCGGGCGTGGAGCTCCATCTGCGGCAGGCCCTCGTGCAGGAAGTGCATGGGCAGGTGCGTGACCGTCTTGTCGGCATAGCGCACATGGAAATACCCGGAGTCGGTGTAGTGCCCAAGGGCCGTGGACTCCACGTCCATCTCACACGACAAGGCCAGGAAGGCGGCGAGTTTGTCCGGCGGCACGGCGCAGGTCATGCGCTCCTGGGCCTCGGAGATGAGGATCTCCCAGGGTTTCAAGCCGTCGTACTTGAGGGGCGCGCGGGAGAGATCGAGGTCGCAGCCGCCGCAGTCCTGGGCCATCTCGCCCACGCTTGAGGACAGCCCGCCCGCGCCGTTGTCGGTGATGGCGTTGTACAGGCCCAGGTCGCGCGCGCGCATGAGGAAGTCGTACATCTTGCGCTGGGTGATGGGGTCGCCGATCTGCACGGCCGTGGCTGGGCTTCCCTCGTGCAGCTCTTCGGACGAGAAGGTCGCGCCGTGGATGCCGTCTTTCCCGATGCGGCCGCCGATCATCACGATGTGGTCACCGGGCAGCGCGCATTTCTCATGGCTCAGGCGCCCGGCCACGCGCACCGGCATGGTGCCCACGGTGCCGCAGTAGACCAGCGGCTTGCCGAGATAACGCTCGTCGAACACGATGGACCCATTGACCGTGGGGATGCCGCTCTTGTTGCCGCCGTGCTCCACGCCCTCGCGCACGCCCTCGAGCACGCGGCGGGGGTGCAGCAGCCTGGGCGGCAGCTCGCCCTCCCAGAACGGCGAGGCAAAGCAGAACACGTCGGTGTTGCACAAAAGGTTTGCGCCAAGCCCCGTGCCCATGGGGTCGCGGTTGACGCCCACGATGCCCGTGAGCGCGCCGCCGTAGGGGTCGAGCGCCGAGGGCGAGTTGTGCGTCTCGACCTTGATGCAGACGTTCATATTGTCGTTGAAGCGGATGACCCCGGCGTTGTCCTTGAACACGGACAGGCAGAAGTCGTCCTTGCCCTTGGCGGCGCGGATGGCTGCGGTGCTGCCCTGGATGCAGGTCTTGAACAGGCTGTTCACCGTGCGGTGGACCCCGGTCTCGGCGTCCTCGTAGTCGATCTTGGCCGTGAAGATCTTGTGCTTGCAGTGCTCGCTCCAGGTCTGGGCCAGCACCTCGACCTCGGCGTCGGTGGGGTTGTCCACCGACTCGGGCGAAAGCCCCGCGGCCTTGCGCGCGCTGCGCACCCCGGGATCGCGGAAGTGGTCGACAATGGTCTTCATCTCGCCCAGCGACAGCGCCAGCGTGTTGGCGCGGCTGAAGGCGACAAGCTCCTCGTCGCTCATGGTGGTGAGCCCGATGACCGCCACCGCGTCGCTGGCCTGGCCCGTGACCCGGGCGGCCTTGGCCGCGAAGCCGGGCGTATCGGCCCACTGCGCCGCGGACTTGTACTCAAAGCGCTGGATGAGCTCGTTGGCCAAGAGGTCGCGGGCGATGTGCAGCACGGTCTTCTCGTCCAGCACGGTCCCGGGCTTGGCGCGTAGCAGGTGCTGCACGCTGGTGTACACGGCGAGCCCCTTGGCCTCAGCCTTGGGCAGGCCGAGTTTCATACCGAGGACAAGAGCGATGGTCTCGCGCGCGGTGCGGGCCTCGTTGTCCGTGACCCCGGGCCGGAAGCCCACCTCCAGCGCCCAGTCCAGGCCTTCGGCCTTCATGAGGGGCGACAGGGATATGTCGTGCAGCACGGGATCGTGCAGGGCCCCGGCGGAAAGCACGGCCTGGGCCTGGACCGCATCAAGGCCCTCCACCGTGTACACGCGCACAATGCCCACCGAGGCCAGGTCCAGGCCCAGCTCGCTTCTAATTTTGCGCGACACTCGCTCACCCACCACATCGCGCACATGGGCCTTCAGGCCCACCTCGAAACGCAAAAGCATAGGATGTACTCCTTCGGATATCCGGCTCGGCTCATGCGGGGCACGGCCGCTGTTCGGTTGAAATCAACTTTCGGAGACGGTGTCGCCCCCGGCATTCTTGGCCTCATAAGCCAGGTTGTCCACGCGCCGGAGCAGGCTCTCCGGGGTGTCGTCCCCCGTGAGCATGGACAGGCCCACGCTCACGGTGACCAGCCCCTTGAACTGCTCGCGCACGTCCTTCAGGATGCGCTGGCCGATGGCCCGCAGGCGCTCCT
>JANXYI010000405.1 GCA_025350085.1 Deltaproteobacteria bacterium | reverse complement strand
CGCCGGACTGCGTGTTGGTTTCCAGGAAGGCCACCAGGTTGCCCATGGTCTCGAAAAGGTTCCGGCTGACGATCCCGCCGTTGCTGGCGGTGAAGTTCCAGGAGTTGGTGCTGAACACGGCCGCGGCATTGCTGCTCGTCAGGGACAGGCGCGCCCCGCCGTTGCTGGCCACCTTGTCCGGGTCCTGGTAGATGCCGCCGAAGATGTTCTTGCCCACGTCGTTGATCTGCACGGTCTCGCTCACGTTCACCTGCAGGGTGATGGCCGCGGTGCGCGGGCGGATCAGGAACTGGGAGCCGGGCTGAAGCACGTTCCCGCCGTTGGAGGTGAGCGTGAGCACACCGCCCCCGGCCACGTTGAGCATGGCGTTGCTGGCGGTTGAGTCCGCGGCCACGCGATTGCCCGTGACCCAGCTCATGCCGTTGTCCAGGCTGTAGGAATAGTCGATGGCCTGGGCCATGGTTCCGGAGCTGTCGATGCGCACGAGGGTGTTGCCCGGGAAGGCCCCGGAGGCCTGGGCCTTGATGAACTGGGTGCCCGTGCCCATGGCGCTGACCTTGATGGCGTCGGCGTCGTCGCCCTGGTACACGGCCGAAGGCCTGAGCCAGAGCCAGGACCCGGTGGCGTCGCCAGGGTCGCTGATCTTGTTGGCCTTGACCTGGGAGTCGTGGTCAAAGGTCACGGAGGCGCCGCTCTTGGGCAGGGCGAGGATTACGTGGCCGCTTGGGTCCACGGTCACCGAGCCGTCGTTCAAAAAGCTCCGGCCGCCGTCGATGCTGTAGCGCACGTTGCAGTTGCTCATGTTCACCAGGGCGCCCGGCGCGGCCACCCCGGCCTTGTCCGTGAACTCCACCAGCGTGGTCTGCTTGGAGAAGCCGTCGATCTTGAAGCTGTTGGTCGAGGTGATATTCGGATCGTTGGTGGTCATCCAGAGGACTTCACGGAAGGCGTTCTGGTCGGTCTTCTGCCCGGCGTAAACGCTCTTGCCCTCGTAGCGCGTGTTGCCGAGCTCGAGCAGCTGGTCGAAGAGCTGGCGCGCCTCGTAGCTGATCTGCTGGCGGTTGTCGGCCGACATGGTGCCCGTGGCGGCCTGCTCGGCCAGCTCCTTGGCCCGGGTGACGATGGTCGAGACCTGCATGAGCGTGGAGTCGCTCTGCCCGAGCCAGCCCTTGGCCGTGTCCAGGTTCGTCTGGAACTGGCCGAAGGCGTGCAGGGTGCCCCGGTGGTCCAGGATGCGCGCCGTGGCCGTGGGATCGTCCGAGGGCTTGTTGACGCGCTTCTGGGTCTGGGCCTGGATGTTCAGGTCCGTCAGGGAGCTGAGCGAGGTGCCCATTCCGTTCAGGAACTGGGCGTAGAGCTGGTTCTGGGAGACGCGGAACATGATGTTCCTCCTGGCCTAGGGCTTCATCGAAAGCAGGGTTTGCAGCATCTGGTCCGCCGTGGTGATGAGCTTGGCCGCAGCCGTGTAGGCATGCTGATATTTGATGAGGCTCGACATCTCTTCGTCCAGGTTGACCCCGGAGATGGACTGCTGGCGGTCGTTCAGGTCGCTCGCGAGCGTCTCCTTGTACTGGAAGTTGAACTTCACCCGGGCCGTGTCCGCGCCCACGGCGCCCACCAGGGAGTCGTAGTACTTGACCACGCTCTGGGAGACCGTGCCCTCGCGGATGGTGGTCATGTTGACCTTGGTGTCGCGCAGGCCGGCGATGGCCGTGGCCGTTGCCGGGTCGCCCTGGTTGCCCTCTTCCCCGCCGTTGACATGCCCGGTGGCGAGGTTGGCCTGGTTGGTGGTGATCTTGGTGTTCACCGCAATGTCGCGGGTGTTGGAGCCGTCGAAGAAGGTGTTCATGCCGAGTGCGGCCACAACTCCCGTGGTGTCCGTGCCAAAGGCGAAGGTATAGCCGCTCTTGGCCTGGATGGACAGCTTGTGGTTGACCACCGAGGCCGTGAGGAAGGTGCCGAAGCTGTTGTTGAAGGCGGCGCTCACGCCGCTCAAGGTCACGGTGGCCGGGTTGAAATTCTGCTGGCCCGCGGCGAAGCTGTCGAAGTCGAGCGCCGCGCCGGAGACAAGTTCGCCGGTGCTGGCGTTGTAGACGTAGATGTTGGCGCTGCCGGAAGTCAGCTTCGAGCCGTAAATCAGGCCCGAGGAGCCGCTGGCCAGCGCGCGGGTGTCGTCCACCACGGAGTAGGTGCCCTGGACATCGGTGAGCTTCTCTAGGCCGACGCCCTGGCTGTGGCGGCGGTTGACCTCCCAGGCCAGGGTGGTGGCGATGGCGTCCAGCTTCTCGCGGTAGCGGCCCACGTAGTCGTCCTTGAAGTTGAACAAGGCCGCGAGCGAGCCGCCGGTGAGGCGGGCGGGGTTGTCCACGCCGGTCAGGCTGGTCACGGGCGAGATGATCTCCTTGGTGGAGGTGTTCTGGTTCCAGTACAGCGCCTTCTTGGGCACGATGTTGAAGCGGTCGCCCTTGGTGAAGGCATTGGCGGGCGTCGCGGCTTCGTCCGTGCTCTTGCCGAACCAGACCTTCAGGTTGCCCACCTGGATCATGTTGTCCTCGGGCCGGGCGTAGAAGAGCTTATCCGTGCCGTCGGCGTTCTTGAGCCAGGTGTTGCCGCCGTCCGTGGACACGCGGAACTGCGCGGCCACCCCGGTGTTGCTGACCATCATGTTGGTGCCGGCGTTGCTCACGACCTCGAGGGTGTACTCCAGGTTGTCGTTGCCCTGGAAGTACACGGCGCCGTCGAACTTGGACCCGGCCATGAGGGCGTTGGTGGCCTGGGGGCCGTCGTAGGAGATGTTGAAAAACTGCTCGTTGTCCAGCAGGGTCTGTCCGGCCTTGGTGGTGATGGTGATGTTGCCGCTGCCCTTGTCGATGTAGTTGATGTCCACCAGCTTGGCCAGGTTGCGCACGAGCATGCCGCGCTGGTCGTAGAGCTGGTTGGCGTTGTTCGAGCCCGGCACATCGTGGGTCTTGATCTGGGTGTTCAGGTCCGCGATCTGCTTGAGCAGGTCGTTGACGTCGGATACGCCCTGGCTGATGGCCGTGTCGGCCTTCTGCTGCATGAGCGACAGGTCCGAATCGGTCTGGTGCAGGGTGGAGACCAGGGTCTGCGCGCCCTCGATGACCTGGCTGCGGCTGCCCGCATCCTCGGGCCGCTGGGTCAGGTTCTCCCAGTTGTCGAAGAACCCGGACAGGCTGGAGGAGAGGCCGAAGCCCTGGGACTCGTTGAACAGGCTCTCCGTGCCCTGGAGCTGGGTGTAGAGCGTGTCCCAGCGGTCGCGCATGGTGGCCTGGTCGTAGTACTGAGTCTCCACGTACTGGTCGAAGTGGCGCTGGATCTCGCCAGCCCAGACGCCCGTGCCGACCTGGCCGGGCATGGAGTCGATGTTGAAGGCCTCGTCGAAGCGCACCGTGCGGCGGCTGTAGCCCTCGGTGCTGACGTTGGCGATGTTCTCGCCCGTCACCGAGATGGCGGCCTGGGCGGCAAAGAGCCCGCTGCGGCCGATGTCGAGGATGGAGTTGGGTCCGAACATCTAGAGCCTCCCGCTGAAGAAGCTGGCCTGGCCCTGGGGCGCCTTGGCGTAGCGCCCACGCTTGCCGTAAATCTCGGTGGTCGGCTGCATGGACTTGTGCAGGTGCGTCAAGACCTGCATGCTCTGGTCATAGAGGCCGAGCGCCAGCTGGCGGTTCTTGTCGGCCTGCATGGCGCAGATCTGCTCGCTCTTATCCAGCTCGGCCAGCACGGCGGCAAGCGCTGCCGCGTCCTCGGCCGGGATCTGGGCCAGAACCTCGTGCAGGCGCTCCGCTCCGGGATACCTGGCGGCGATAAGGCGCCGAAGCTGCATGCGTTCGGCCACGAGCTGGCGCATGAGCTCCTGCACCGAGAGTTCCAGGCTGCTCACTTCCTGGGGCTGCCGGCCCATGAGGGCGGCAAATTCTTCTTCCAAAAGGGCGGACAAAAGTTCCAGCGCGCGCACCTGGCGGGACAAATTTGCCTGGATGATTTGCAGCATGCCGGTACGCCTCCCTGTACAAAAAATTCAATTATTTCAAGAAAATTACTGCTCAGCCTGCGCCCTGGACCAGGGCTTGCGGCACGTGCCCTACCCGATCACTGCAAGTCTGCGGCCACTGCCCGCGGCCGCGGTTTCGGCGGCCAGGATCTTCTTGTCGTAGGCCGCCTCGATGCGCCTCGCCAGGGCCTCCACATCGGCCATGACCTCGCCCGGCACCGAGGCCGGACGCTCCGGGGCCTGGGCCTGAACCTGGGGGGCCCGCTTTGGAGGCTTGAGCTGCCTGGATTCCAGCGTCGTCTTGGCGGGCGCGCCCACAGGGGCCTGGGCCGCAGCCTGCACCGCGGTCTGGACTGCGGCGGCGCCATCGGCCTTGCCGCTGGCCTGCATCCGCTGCTTGAGCTGGCCGTAGAGCATGTCGCCCAGGCCGAAGCCGCCGTCGCCAGCCAGCTTCTCGGCAAAGTCGCGGTCGAACATGGAGCGGTACATGTCCTGCTGGGGCGAGTTCAGGTACCCGCCCTTGGGCACGGTGGCGCGCATCTGCTCCCAGATCTTGCTGATGAACACGGCCTCGAAGTCGGTGCAGGCCTTGCGCAGCTTCTGCTGCTTGCTGGGGCCAGGCGTCAGGTCGCTGCGCAGGCGGTCCACCTGCATCTTGAGCTGGACCATGTCCGCGTCCTGGGCCTGCTTGGCCGAAAGCGCGGCAGCGTCCATGGAGGAATCGGACATCAGATGACCTCCAGGTCCGCTTGCAACGAGCCCGCGGTCTTGAGGGTGCGCAGGATGGAGATGAGGTCGCGCGGGGTGGCGCCCACGGAGTTCAGCCCGTCCACCAGCTCCTGCAGGGTCGCGCCCTCCATGAGCAGCAGGCGGTTGTTCTGTTCCTTGACCTTCAGGTCGGTCTGCGGGGTCACCTGGGTCGTGCCGCCGGAGAAGGCGCCGGGCTGGCTCACGTTGGGGGTCTCGGCCACCACGATCTGCAGGTTGCCGTGGGCCACGGCGACCTTGGTCAGGCGCACGTTGCCGCCCAGGACCACGGTGCCGGTCTTCTCGTCCACCACCACGCGGGCCCGGGAATCCGGCGAGATGTCCAGGTTCTCCAGGGAGGCCATGAGCGGCACCAGGTTGTTCTGGAACTTGGCCGGGATGGTGAGCTGGATGGTGGCGCCGTCCACGGCCTTGGCCAGGCCGCCGCCAAGGACGCCGTTGATGCGGTTGGCCACCTGCATGGCCGTGCCGAAGTCCGGGGTGCCGGAAAGGTTGATGGTCATCGCGTCCTGCTTGTTGAACTGGAAGCTCACCTCGCGCTCCACTATTGCGCCGTTCGGCATGCGCGCAACCGTGGTGATGTTCTTTGTGGCTGTGGCGGCCTGGCCCTCGGCCGAGTAGCCGCCAAGGGTCAGGGAGCCCTGGGCCACGGCATAGACGCGG
>JANXYI010000391.1 GCA_025350085.1 Deltaproteobacteria bacterium | reverse complement strand
ACAGCCCTCGAAATGGACCTGGGCCACGGCCGCGTAGGCCTGGGCCTTGGCCTCAGCCAGCGTCGTCCCCAGGGCCGTGACGCCCAGCACCCGGCCGCCGCTGGTGACGGTGCGGCCGTTCTCAACCCGTGTGCCCGCCTGAAGGCCGAGCGCGCCGGGTTCCTGGCCACGGTGGAGCAGGCCGCGGCCAAGGTGGAGGCCGCCGATGCCGGACGCCGGACCAGATAGCGCGCCCGCGGGCGCGCTCACGGACGCCAGGGGCAGAACCGTCAGCTACCTGCGCCTGTCCGTCACCGACCGCTGCAACCTGCGCTGCCAGTACTGCGACAGCCGGATGCGCCAGTGGCTCAGTCACAAAGACGTGCTGCGCTACGAGGAGTTCCTGGACCTTATGGGCCTGGGGCAAAAGCTGGGCATCGGCAAGGTGCGCCTGACCGGCGGCGAGCCCTTTGCCCGCAGGGGCTTCATGGAGTTCGTGGAGGCGGCGCGCACGCGTTTTCCGGGGCTTGACCTGCGCCTGACCACCAACGCCACGCTGCTCACGCCCTTTGCCCCGCGCCTGGCCGCTGCGGGCGTCACGCGCATCAACATCTCGCTCGACACCCTTGATCCCGCCACCTTTGCCCGCATCACGGGCCAGGACCTGTACCATGAGGTGCGCCGGGGCCTGGACGCCTGCCTCACGGCGGGCATCCGCGTCAAGCTGAACGCCGTGGCCATGCGCGGGGTCAACGACTCTGAGCTGGCCGGGTTTATCGACCTGGCGCGGCAGCTGCCCATCGACGTGCGCTTCATCGAGTACATGCCCATGGGCGGCTCCGAGTGGCGGCCCGAGCAGGTTTGGCGCGCCGGGGAAATCCTGGCCGAGGCGAGATCCCTGGCCGAGCTGACGCCGCTGGCGCGCGACGTGGAGGTCTCCGGCCCGGCGCAGATGTTCAGCATTGCTGGCGGGGCGGGACGCTTCGGGCTCATCACGCCGCTCTCCAACCATTTCTGCGGCACCTGCAACCGCCTGCGCATCACCAGCGGCGGGGTGCTGCGCACCTGCCTGTTCTCCGACCGCGTGTACCGCCTGCGCGGGGCGCTGCGCCACCCGAAGCTGGGCCTGCCAGCCGTGGAGCGCATCCTGCGTCTGGCCAGCCAGGTGAAGCCCCTGGGCTTCGAGCTCCTGGCCGCCCGGCGCGCGGGTGAGCGCGTCTGCGCCACGGCCATGTCCGCCATCGGCGGCTAGCCCCTCCCGAGGCCGGAACTCGACACGCCTCAAAAGAACCGCCGGAGCCGGGACGACATGTGTCGCGCGTCCCGGCTCCGGCGTGGAGCTGTCGGTTCAGGTATGAGGCGGCGTCAGTTCACGGGCACGCCCTGGGGGCGGGCACGGCCCTCAGGAGACTTGCGCAGGCGCACCACCTGGGTGCTGAAGCTGCTCTGCTCGGGCTGGCAGCCGGGGCAGCCGTCGGACACGATCATGCACTTCTCGTCCAGGTTGACTGTGTCGATGCCGGCCCAGGCCAGGATGCGCGTGGTGTCGCCCGGGCTCCAGAGCACGGGCTGTCCGCAACGGGCGCATTCCACATACAGAAGCTCGGGGTCGTAGTGTTTTGTATCCATGTCGACCTCCATGGGATGTTCAGATCTCATGCCGGGCCTGTGTTTCTCCTCCGACTCCAACATAAGCTTCTCTGCCTAAAGCGCAAGCCCCCCCTTGCGGAATAGCAGCGCCGGATACAGGAGCAGCTATACCTCCTTCGCATATACGTATATCTCCGTGTATATTTTTATGGGTTACGCCTTTACTTCCCCAGGCCATTTCCGTATTTTCGTGCGCGCAGGCCCGTTTACACCCGTGCACCCGTTGCACCACGCGCCCAAGCGCATGAACCCCCTAGGAGGACGCGATGGACGATTATTTGAAGGAAGCCCTCGATATCGTGAAAGCCCAGGCCACTGTGCGGACCATGTCCGAGGACGAGATACTCTCGCTGATCAAGGGCCTGGAGAGCGGCATCCGCAAGCTTGGCGAGGCGGCCGGGAACGGTGAGGAGCCCGCCTGCGAGCCCCTGGCCGACCCCAAGAAGGCCATCCGCGAGAAGAGCATCATCTGCCTGGAATCCGGCAAGAATTTCAAGGTGCTGACCAAGCGCCACCTGGCCAAGTTCGGCCTGACCCCGGACGAGTATCGCGCGAAGTGGGGCTACGCCAAGAAGACCCCGCTGGTGTGCAAGGAACTGCAGCGCCAGCGCCGCAAGAAGATGAAGGACATGAAGCTCTGGGAAAAGCGCATCAAGAAGTAGCGCACCGCAGCGACGAAAAAAGGGCCGAAAGGCCCTTTTTTGCGCCTGCTGCGCAACGGGGGTTCCAAGGGGCTTCAAGGCCCCTTGGCCGCCGGAGGCATATTCTCTTCCGCCGTTACCGTGCGTTGCGCTTTTGCAGCCAGGCGCGCAGAAAGATGGCCGCCAGGTTCATGCCAAGCACGAGTGCTATGAGCACGAGCGCGGTGCCCGCCACCATGAGTACGACCATGGTCTCGCCGATGGCCCGGCTCATGCCCAGGATCACCGCGGTGCCGATGCCGGAGAGCGCGGCGGGCAGGGTCACGCGCAACAGCGTCTCCAGGTGCGTGGCCCCGAGCGCCAGGCTGGCCCCCTTGAGCTCGCATGGCACGGCGAAGATGGCATCCTCGCTCACGCTGGCGATGGTCCGCTCATGAAGGCCAGCATGAGCACCGCGAGGGCACACAGGGCGGTGACGAGAAGACGTTTCATGGGTGAGCCGCCGAAGGGGTTGATGTTCACCCTGGCACGAGGCATCATGTCGTTCTGCCGTGTGACGGTTGCATGACGGCCGGGAGAAAGGTGGGCGACGCGCGCGGGAGGCGGCAGACCTTTTCCGGCATGATCCGTGATAGGATAGCTGGGTGCGGTGCGCAAGCGGCAAATTTGACCCGTTGCGGATTCTGGGCGCCGCCGTGAAGGGGAGATCCATGCAGGTCGATTACGCCATCATCGGGGCCGGGCCCACGGGTCTGGGGGCTGCGCGCAGGCTCACGGAACTGGGCCAGCACAACTTTGTGGTCCTGGAAAAAAATGCCCACCCCGGCGGCCTGGCCGCCAGCTTCAAGGATGCCCAGGGCTACACCTGGGACATCGGCGGGCACGTGGTTTTTTCGCACTATGAGTATTTCGACCGCCTGCTGGACGAGCTCCTGGGCGCGGACCAGCTGAGGCACGAGCGCCGGGCGTACATCCGGGTGCGCGGGGCCTGGGTGCCCTATCCCTTCCAGAACAACATCCGCCACCTGCCGCGCGGTGCGCGCTGGGAATGCGTGCGCGGGCTTCTGCCCGGCCGCAGGCCCGCAGGCCCGCCCAAAAACTTCCAGGAGTGGATCCACTGCGTGTTCGGCGAGGGCATCGGCAACGTTTTTCTCTGGCCTTACAACTTCAAGGTCTGGGCGACTCCGCCCGCGCTGATGTCCGCCTCCTGGGTGGGCGAGCGGGTGAGCCCCGCGGACCTGGAAGGGGTGCTGAGGAACATCATCCTGGAGCGCGACGAGGTCGGCTGGGGGCCGAACAACGGCTTCACCTTCCCGGCCTTTGGCGGCACGGGCGAGATCTTCCGGCGCATGGCCGCGCCACTTGCGGAGCGCATCCGCTACAATGAGGCCGTGGCGCGCATCGATGCGGCGGGCAAGACCCTGACCACGGCCTCGGGTGAGACCATCGCCTACGGCGCACTTCTGAACACCGCACCGCTGGACCTGCTGATGACGAATCAGCTGCTCTCGCCCCCGGACGCCGCCATGGAGGCCGCGCAGCGGCTCAAGCACAACGGGGTCCATGTGGCGGGCGTGGGCGTGGGCGCGCGGCCCCGGTTTGCGGGTAGGCGCGACCGGCGCTGCTGGATGTATTTTGCGGAGGACGACTGCCCGTTCTACCGCGTGACCAATTTCCACAACTACGCCCCGGCCAACGTGCCGCGCGAGCCTGTGGGCCCCAAGCGCGCGGCCTTTTTGTGCGAGACGAGCTTCTCGGAGCACAAGCCCGAGGACCGCGCCACGCTCATGGAGCGCACCATCGCGGGCCTGGGCAACGTGGGCCTGCTGCCCGGAAGCGCCCGGCGCAAGATCGAGAGCCGCTTCGAGATGAGCGTGGACTACGGCTACCCCGTGCCCTGCCTGGAGCGCGACCAGGCCCTGCGCGCCATCCAGCCCTGGCTGGAGTCCGTGCAGATCTTTTCGCGCGGGCGCTTTGGCGGCTGGAAGTATGAGGTGGGCAACATGGACCACAGCGTCATGCAGGGCGTGGAATGGGCCGAGCGCATGATCCAGGCAACACAGGAGAAGACCTACACATGGACCTGAACGCAGATGAGCGCATCCTGTTCGAGAACCGCCGCGAACGCCTGCGCGGCCTGCTCACCGAGGCCGGGGTCCCGGCCTTGCTCGTGAGCTTTGCGGCCAACCGCTTCTATCTCTCCGGCTTCGAGCAGCACGACTCCCAGTGCAACGAGTCCGTGGGCTGGCTGGTGGTCCTGGCCGACGGCCGCGACGCCCTGTTCACGGACGCGCGCTTCACCGACGCGGCCAGGCGCCTCTGGCCGTCCGAGGACCTGTGCATCTACGGATCCGGCAAGCACACGGCCCTGGCCGAATTTTTGAAGGGCCGGGGCGTGCGCGCGCTCGGCTTTGATCCCAAGGCCGTGAGCGTGTTCGACCATGAGGCCCTGCGCGAGCATTTAGAGCTCACCCCGGCGGACGGTCTGGTGGAGCGCCTGCGGCTGATCAAGGAGCCCGGCGAGGTGGAGGCCCTGCGCGCGGCCTGCGGGCTGAACCACCGGGTCATGCGCGCCCTGCCGGACGTGCTGGTGCCCGGTCTGGCCGAGGCCGAGGCGGCCTGGGCCATCGAGCGCCTGTTCCGCGAGGCCGGGGCCGAGGCCCTCTCCTTCCCGTCCATCGTGGGCGTGGGCAAGAACGCGGCCCTGCCCCACGCCATCCCCGGCGAGACAAAAATCGAGCGCGAGGCCCTGGTGCTGGTGGACGCGGGCTGCCGCCTGCACGGCTACTGCTCGGACCAGACGCGCACCTTCTGGGTGGGCCGCGAGCCTTCCGAACGCTTCCAGGAGACCAAGCGCCTGGTCATTGCCGCGCAAAAGGCGGCCATGGAGGTCATCCGACCCGGCGTCAAGATGGCCGACGCCTACCAGGCCGCGCGCCGGGTCTTCGAGGACGCGGGCGTGGCCGAACAGTTCACGCATTCGCTGGGCCACGGCATCGGCCTGGAGACCCACGAGGGGCCGAGCCTGTCGCCGCGCGCCGAGGGCGCCTTCGAGGCCGGCATGGTCGTCACCGTGGAGCCCGGCCTGTACGACCCGACCTGGGGCGGCGTGCGCTGGGAGTACATGGTGGTCGTGACCGAAGAGGGCTGTCGAGCCCTCTAGTGTCGCCGAGGGCTGCCGAGCCCTCCCGTGTCGGCAGCGGTTGCGCCGCTGGTCCCTGTTCCCGCCGGTTGACCGGCCCCCCGCCTCACTCATCGACGGCCGCGCCATCCTCTGCTATCAGTGGCCGACGCAACGCGGCACGTGTCATTGTCTGCTGTTGCGCCATACTGTAATCACACCGAGGATTTTGCATGACCACCCACCGCTTCGGCCACGTGGCCCTCCTGGGCCCGCCCAATGCCGGAAAGAGCACGCTTCTCAACCACCTGCTGGGGCAGAAGCTGG
>JANXYI010000213.1 GCA_025350085.1 Deltaproteobacteria bacterium | reverse complement strand
TTTCGGCTTTGGTGATCCACGGGGGAAGCGTGTTCTGCCCGCACCCGGCCCGTTGACTTGAACTGAGGGGGGCAGGGGGGCGATGAAACCCCGAAGGGGGCCACCCGGCCGCCGGAGGCCCTCGTCCCAATTGGGGCTCCTGGCCCTCGCGTGGACAGGGCCTGCGACTTGGGATACATCTGCGGCCACAATCCGACCAAGAGAGGACCTGCCCGATGCTCAGAGAGTTCCGCCGCGCCCTGCTTGCCGCCCTGCCCGAACCCCTGTCCAAGATCATCCGCTGCGTGGGCGCGCCGAACAAGTTCATCCATTTCCCGGACCCCACCTATGCCAAGGACGAGCTGGTCACGCGGCACAACTGCGACTTTCGCCGGGAGCCGCGCTTCGCCGCGGCCTATGCCCAGGCCAGGGCCACGAATTCGTTCTATGGCGGCGATCCGGAGTGGCGGGCCTATGTGTGCTGCTGGGCCGGGCGGCACGCCCTGAACCTGCCGGGCGATTTCGTGGAATGCGGGGTGAACAAGGGCGGCTATTCCCTGGCCGTGGCGAGCTATGTGGACTTCGCCGCCCAGCCGCGCCGCTTCTGGCTCCTGGACACCTACGAGGGGCTGGTGGACGAGTGCATCAGCGACGCCGAGCGGGCCGTGGGCCGCAGGGCCGGAGGCTACGAGCCGTGTTACGATCAGGTGGTGCGCACCTTCAGCCCATACCCCAACGTGCGCATCGTGCGCGGGGTCATTCCGGGCACCCTGGCCTAGGTGGAGGCCGAGCAGGTGGCCTACCTGTCCATCGACATGAACTGCGTCCTGCCCGAGATCGCCGCGGCCGAGCACTTCTGGGAGCGCATGCCCTCGGGCGCGGTCACCGTGCTGGACGACTACGGCTGGAACCTGCACGAGCAGCAGAAGGCCGCCTTTGACGCCTTTGCGGCCAAACGCGGCGTGAGCGTGCTCTCCCTGCCCACGGGGCAGGGGCTCATCTTCAAGCCCTAGCCCGGAAGCGTTGCTCCCGCTTCGGGCTGTGGACCGTCCCATGCGCGACACCGTCACCATCGTCCTGCCCACGCACAACCGGCCGCGCCTGCTGGCCCGCGCCCTGGCCTTCTACGCCGACAGCCCGCTGCCGCTCGTGGTTATCGACTCCTCGGCCGAGGCCTCCAGCCTGGCCGGGCTCGGGCGGCCCGGCGTGCGCTACCTGCATTGCCCCGGCGCCACCTACGAGGGCAAGCTGCGCCGCCCCCTGGAGGAGATCGCCACCCCGCTGGTGGCCTTCACGGCGGACGACTCCTTCACCCTGCCCTCGGCCGTGGAGGCCCTGGCCGGGCACCTGCTGGAGCGCCCGGAACTCGCCGCAGCCTATGGCCGCTACGCCACCCTGGCCCGGCGCGGCCGGGAGCTCCTGGTGGACGCCTGCTACGACGGCAGCCCCCTCGGGGTGCATGGCGGCACGGCGGCCGAGCGCCTGCGCCAGATCTTCCAGCCCTATGTGCCGCTTTTCTACGGCGTGGTGCGCACCGGGGTCTGGCGCGACACCCTGGCCGGACCCTTTGAGCGCATGTCCTTCTATGGCGTGCTGGAGCTGACCCAGGCTGCGGTGACGGCCATCCACGGCCAGATCGCCGCGCTGCCCCTGCTCTACTCGGTGCTGGAGGAGGTGCCCAGCGTGGCCCAGGCCAGCCCCCACGGGCTGGAGCGGCTGGACTCCCTGCCGGGCCTGCGCGGGGAGTATGCGGCGTTCCTCGGGCACCTGGCCGGGGTGCTGGCCCGGCGCGAGGGCCTGGGGCCGGACCAGGCCCTGGCCGTGGTCGAGCAGGGGCTGCAGGTCTATCTCCGCGCCTACTGCCCGCCCAAGGCCCGCAAGACCCTGGCCGGCCGGGTCGCGCGGGAGCTGCGCCAGGGCCTGCGCCGCCTCAGCGGGGCCAAGGCCCGCCAAAGGGCTGCGGAGGACGCCGGCCGCCGGGTCCGGGGCCAGGCGCTGCTCGCCGGGCTGTCGGCCGAGGACCGCCGCGCGTTTGACTCCATAGCTGCTTTGGTTTAAAAAACTCGTCTTTCCGCATCCCCAACATCGGGCAGGCTTGTGAGCGCACCACGGGTTCTCTTTTTTTTCCCCAACAGCAGCAACGAGGGCGTCGTGGCCCTGGCCGTGGGCACCCTCTCCGCCATTGCCAGGGAGCTGGGCTGCGCGGTGGGCTATTTCGAGACCTCCTTTTACGACAAGTCGCGCACGGCCACCGAGGACCGCGAAGAGACCGGCGAGTTCCGGCCCGTGGACCGCAGGAAGGAGGCGCTGCTGCCCTATGGCCGCATGGCCGAGGACCTCTCCGTTCAGCTCGCGGCCCTGCGGCCGGACATCCTGGCCGTCACGGCCAACTCCCTGGAGTTCGAGCTGTTCCGCGAGCTCATGGAGGCCGTGCGCCTGCCCGAGCCCCGGCCCCTGGTCATCGTCGGCGGGGTGCACGCCACCATCGACCCCGAGGAGGTCATCGGCCACCCCCTGGTGGACGCCCTGTGCGTGGGCGAGGGCGAGGCCGCCTGGCGCGAGCTGCTGCAGCGGATGAGCGCCGGCCAGGACATCGCGGACATCGGCAACCTCTGGGTCAAGACGCCCGGCGGCCTGCGCAAGAACCCGCTCCGGCCGCTGATGACCAGCGAGGAGCTGTGGGCCACGCCCGTGGACTACGGCTTCTATGACGAGCGTCACCTGATGAAGCCCTTTGACGGGAAGATGTGCCACCGGGGGCTCATCGAGCTTTCGCGCGGCTGCCCCTTCAACTGCCACTACTGCGTCAACTCGGCCTTCAAGGCCATCTTCCGGGGCCAGGGCAAGTTCTTCCGCGTGCGGCCCTTTGAGAACATGCAGCAGGGCGTGCGCACCCTGCTCGGCCTGGGCGCGGAGATGCTCCAGCTGCAGGACGAGTGCTTCTTCAGCGTCCGCCAGGATCTGCTCGCCCGGTTCTGCGACTGGTACGGCCGCGAGGTGCGCCTGCCGCTGCTGCTGCAGACCCGGCCGGAATCCGTCACCGAGGACAAGGTGCGGCTGGTGGCCCAGATGGGCGTGCCGGTGCAGGTGTCCCTGGGCGTGGAGTCCGGCAGCCTGCGGATCCTGAAGGAGATCTGCAACCGGCACATGAGCCTGGACAGCATCCGGGGCGCCTTCGCCCTGCTGCACAAGTACCAGCTGCGCTCCAACGCCTACACCATGTGCGGCTTCCCCACCGAGACCCGCACCGAGGTCTTCGAGACCATCCGGCTCATCCGCGAGATCAAGCCGACCGTCTCCATCATGAGCGTGTTCTACCCGTTCAAGGGCGTGCCCCTGCGCCAGTACTGCGTGGAGCGCGGCTACATCCGCGGCGACGAGAAGGCCCGCACCTTCACCGACGAGTCCATCCTGCAAAACCAGCCCATGGGCGCGGACGAGATCAAGGGCCTGCGGCGCACCTACCGGCTGTACACCAAGCTGCCGGAGAGCTATTTTCCGGAGATCGAGCGCTGCGAGCGCGGCTTTGCGGCCAACCGGGAGCTGTACCAGCGCCTGGTGGAGCTGTCCTGGTCGCCGGAGTTCAACTGATGGCCCGCATGACCGTGCTCGGGGCCGGCGGGTTCATCGGCTCGCACCTGGCCCGGCGGCTGGCCCAGGCGGGCCACGCTGTGGACGCTCCGGCCCGCGACGCCGACCTCGCCGGGCGGGACCTGGGCCATGTGGCCTTTTGCATCGGGCTCACGGCGGATTTCCGGCAGCGCCCTCTGGACACCATGGAGGCCCACGTCTGCAAGCTGCTTAACGTGCTGCGCGACTGCCGCTTCGAGTCCCTGGTCTATCTCTCGTCCACGCGGGTGTACGGCGCCGGCGGGGGCTCTGGCCTGGAGGACGCGCCGGTCAGCGCCAACGTCAACGACCCTTCGGATCTGTACAACCTGTCCAAGCTGGCGGGCGAGTCGCTGTGCCTCAACTCCGGCCGGCCCGCGCGCGTGGCCCGGCTGTCCAACGTCTACGGCGCGGACTTCGCCTCCCAGAATTTCCTGGCCGAGCTCATACGCGCTGCCGTGGACCACGGTGAGGTGGTGCTGCGCTCGGCCCTCGCCTCGGCCAAGGACTACATCTCCCTGGACGAGACCCTGGACGGCCTGTGCTGGATGCTCGGCGGCCCCTGCGCCCACGGCGTGTACAATGTGGCCAGCGGCCGCAACACCACGAACGCGGAGATCGCCGACGCCCTGGTCCGGGCCACGGGCTGCGCCGTGCGCGTGGAGCCCGGCGCGTCTGCGTTCGTTTTTCCCGACATCAGCGTCGCGCGGCTGCGCGCCGAACACCCGAGCCGCGGCGAGTCCGTGGCCGAGAACATGACCGGGCTGGTCAACCTCTACCGCCAGACAAGGAGTACAGAGCCATGAGCGTGCATATTGAAAACGACATCGTCACCGTCATCGAGAACGGTGAGGAGAAATCCTTCGGCATCGGCACGGCGGAGGGCTTCCGGGTGCTCAGCGCCCTGTGGCTGCGCTCCGGCTGGGACACCAAGTACCCGTGGAGCTTCACCTGGCTGGGCCGGCCCATCATCCAGCTGCCCGACGACATGATCCGCATCCAGGAGGTGGTGTTCCAGGTCCAGCCGGACGTCATCCTGGAGGCGGGCATCGCCCACGGCGGTTCGCTGGTCTTTTACGCCTCGCTGTGCAAGGCCATGGGCAAGGGCCGCGTGCTGGGCGTGGACGTTGAGATCCGCCCGCACAACCGCAAGGCCATCGAGGAGCATTTCCTGTTCCCGTACATCACCATGGTCGAGGGCAGCTCCATCGCCCCGGAGATCGTGGCCGAGGTGAGCAGCCACGTCAAACCCGGCGAGCGGACCATCGTCATGCTCGACTCCTGCCACCAGAAGGCCCACGTGCTGGCCGAACTGGAGGCTTACGCGCCCCTGGTCAGCCCCGGCTCCTACATCGTGGCCATGGACGGCATCATGGGCCAGGTGGTGGGCGCGCCGCGCACCAACCCGGACTGGACCTGGAACAACCCGGCCGAGGCCGCGGCCGAATTCCTGGCCACGCACCCGGAGTTCGAGCTCGTGGAGCCGGCCTTCCCGTTCAACGAGGGGCTGGTCACCGAGCGCGTGACCTATTGGCCCAACTGCTTTCTGCGGCGCAGGCAGGACTAGAGGACAGCTTTTTCCGTCCCGTTGGGGGACACGGACCAGAATTCGCGCCACAACCACGCCAACGAAAAGGGACCGGCATATGGAAGTCGTCATCCTCTGCGGTGGGCTCGGCACCCGGCTTCGGGAAGAGACCGAGTTCCGGCCCAAGCCCATGGTGGGCATCGGCTCCCGGCCCATCCTCTGGCACATCATGAAGATCTTCGCCTCCCAGGGATACACGGACTTCGTGCTGGCCCTGGGCTACAAGGGCGAGATGATCAAGGACTATTTCCTCAACTACGAGGCCATGAACAACGACATCACCATCGAGCTGGGCAAGCCCGCCCAGGCGCAGCTGCACTCCTGCCACGACGAGTGCGGCTGGAAGGTCACCCTGGCCTCCACCGGCGAGAAGGCGCTCAAGGGCGCGCGGCTGAAGCGGGTGGAGAGGTACATCAAGGGCGACACCTTCCTCATGACCTACGGCGACGGCGTGGCCAACGTGGACCTGGCGGCGCTCACGGCCTTCCACAAGGCCCACGGGAAGATGGTCACCATCACCGGCGTGACCCCGGGCTCGCTCTTCGGCGAGCTCAAGGCCGAGGGCGACCGCGTGGCCCGTTTCCACGAGAAGCCCCAGGGTCCGGGTTCCGAGCGCTCCGGGAAGCTCATCAACGGCGGCTACATGGTCATGAACCGGGCGGTCTTTGACCGTGTCACGGAAGATGACTCCTGTGATCTGGAATACGGGCCGCTGGAGCGCCTGGCCGAGGAGGGCGAGCTCATGGTCTACCGCCACGCCGGGTTCTGGGCCTGCATGGACACCCTGCGCGACACCGAGTCCCTGAACAAGCTCTGGAACACCGGCCAGGCCGGCTGGAAGACCTGGTAGGGGGCGCCATGCCAGGAGGATGCTTGAAGGACGGCTTCTTCCGGGGCCGCCGGATCTTCGTCACCGGGCACACGGGCTTCAAGGGCGCGTGGCTGTGCCATCTGCTGTCCCATCTCGGGGCCACGGTCCTGGGCTATTCCCTCGCCCCGCCGAGCAGCCACAGCCTCTTCGGCCTCACGGGCCTGGACTCCGGTCTTGAGGTCGGCCCCCCCAAGGGCCTGACCAGCCTGCGCGCCGACGTCCTGGACCTGCCCGGCCTGACCGCGGCCGTGGCCGAGTTCTCGCCGCAGATCGTCCTGCACATGGCCGCGCAGTCCCTGGTGCGGCCCTCCTACGCCGATCCTGTGGGCACCTTTGCCGTGAACGTGCAGGGCACGGTGAACCTGCTGGAGGCCTGCCGCCTGGCCCCGGCCCCGGCTGGCCAGAACCGCGCCATCGTGGTCGTCACCAGCGACAAGTGCTACGAGAACCGCGAATGGGTGCACGGCTACCGCGAAAGCGATCCCATGGGTGGCCACGATCCTTACAGCGCCAGCAAGGGCTGCGCTGAACTGGCTGCAGCGGCCTATGCGCGTTCCTTTTTCCCGGCCGCGGGGTATTCCGCGCACCGCACCACGCTGGCCACGG
>JANXYI010000389.1 GCA_025350085.1 Deltaproteobacteria bacterium | reverse complement strand
ACAGCCCTCGAAATGGACCTGGGCCACGGCCGCGTAGGCCTGGGCCTTGGCCTCAGCCAGCGTCGTCCCCAGGGCCGTGACGCCCAGCACCCGGCCGCCGCTGGTGACGGTGCGGCCGTTCTCAACCCGTGTGCCCGCCTGGAAGACCTTGACGCCGGGCAGCCTGTCGGCCGCGTCCAGCCCGGAGATCTCCATGCCTTTGGGATAGCCGCCGGGGTAGCCCGGCGCGGCCACGACCACGCAGATGGCGGTCTCGGGCCGCAGGCGCACCAGCTCCGGGGTCAGGCGGCCCTCGGCGCAGGCCAGCAGGATGTCGAGCAGGTCCGAGTCCAGGCGCATGAGCAGCGGCTGGCACTCGGGATCGCCGAAACGCACGTTGTATTCAAGCACCATGGGCCCCTGTTCGGTGAACATGAGCCCAGCGTAGAGCACGCCCTTGAAGGGGTGGCCCGCGGCCGCGAGGTGACGCAGAATGGGCCGGATGCAGATCTCGGCGGTCTCGGCGTATTTCTCCTCGGGCAGCACCGGGGCCGGGCTGTACGCGCCCATGCCGCCGGTGTTGGGACCGCTGTCGCCCTCGCCCACGGCCTTGTGGTCCTGGGCCGAGGGCAGGAGCGCGAAATTCTCGCCGTCGCAGAAGGCCAGGAACGAGGCCTCCTCGCCCGCAAGCGCCTCCTCGATCACAACGCGCGCGCCCGCGGCGCCGAAGCTCCTCTTGACCATCATGTCGTCGACCGCGGCCAGGGCCTCATCAACGGTCCGGGCCACGACCACGCCCTTGCCCGCGGCCAGGCCGTCGGCCTTGACCACCAGCGGCGCGCCCTGCTGGCGGATGTGCGCGCGGGCCGCCTCGGGATCATCAAAAACCCCGAAGGGGGCGGTGGGCACGTTTGCCGCGCGCATGACGTTCTTGGCAAAGGCCTTGCTGCCCTCAAGCTGCGCGGCATAGGCGTTTGGCCCGAAGCAGGGGATGCCCTCGGCTGCCAGGGCGTCGGCCAAGCCCGCCACCAGCGGGGCCTCCGGCCCCACCACCACCAGGCCGACGTTCTCGGCCTTGGCCAGGGCGATGAGCCCCTGGACGTCGTCGTCCTTCACGGCCACGTTGGTGGCCTCGCGGGCGGTGCCGCCATTGCCGGGCGCGGCAATGACCCGCGTCACCCGGGGGGATTTATTGAGCTTCCAGCACAGGGCATGCTCCCTGCCGCCGGAACCCACAACAAGCACGTTCATGTCTGCTCCAGAGGGATCGGTTGGTGCCCCTGGTCTAGTGAAATCGGCGCGGATTTGCAAGGCGGCTGGCCTGCGCACCTCCGCCAGGATGAAAATACCCCTTGCGCTGGCCTGGGAAAAATCTAATATGCAGGTTCCAATCTCCAGTTTCACCACGTGCAACCAAGTGCGAGGAGGTCGGCCATGAGCACGATGAAAGCGCAACCCGCAAAGGCCCCGGCCAAGGCGGCGTCCAAACCCAAGCCTGTCGCGGCCAAACCTGCTGCGCCCAAGGCCCCGGCCAAGGCTGCTGCCAAGCCCAAAGCCCCGGCCAAGGCTCCGGTGAAGGTCGTTGCCAAGGCTCCGGCCAAGGCTGCGAAGAAGGCCCCGGCCAAGGTCGTTGCCAAGGCTCCGGCCAAGGCCCCGGCTCAAAAGTCCAGCCGGGAGGCCATGCTGGCGCGGGTGGAATCCGTGCGCCAGCTGCAGCTCGCGGAAGGCAACTTCGACTGCTTTGCCCGGGCCGAAAACGGCTACTGCGATCAGGGCGGCTGCGTGTACCACGTCGAATGCCTGAGCGTCTCGCGCCTGAGCTTCTCCCTGTAGGGCCAAGAATCCAGGCGCCACCCAGGGACCGCCGGAGCCTTCCGGCGGAGGGGGACGAGTGTATTCTTTTGCCTTCGGCGCGGCCCTTTCCCTGAGCGGGCGAATCCCATACACTGGCGCCCATGATGCACACGATGATGCACGCAAGCGGCCCCAGCCCGCGCTTAAGCCTCCGGCGCTTCGCCTTCACCGTGCCCTGGAACCTGCTCCTGCTCACGGTGGGCTCTGCGCTGGTGGCCTTTGCCATAAAGTCCGTGGCCGTGCCGCACGGCCTGCTCACGGGCGGGGTCTCGGGCCTGGGCCTGCTCTGCTACTATCAGTCCCCCCGGCTCGAACCCGGCACCTGGTACTTCCTGCTCAACGTGCCGATCATGCTGCTCGGCCTGAAGATGGTCAGCCGCCGCTTCGTGCTCTACAGTCTGTTCGGCATGGCCGCCACCAGCCTCTTCATCGACCGCATCACCTATGTCCTGCCCGTCTCCGACCCCTGGCTGGCGGTCATCGCCTGCGGCGTGACGCTGGGTGCTGGCCTCGGCGTGGCCCTGCGCTCCATGGGCTCCACGGGCGGCGCGGACATCCTGGCCGTGATCATGCGCGAGCGCTTCAACATGCCCATCGGCCGCTTCGAGTTCCTGTTCAACCTGGGCGTGTTCGCCCTGGGCCTGGCCTTTCTCAAGCTCGAGGCCGTGCTCTACTCCGTGGCCATGAACTTCCTGGTGGGCTGGGTGGCCGACACCTGCCTGTCGCTGTTCAGCGAGCGGCGCATGGCGCTGGTCATCTCCAAGCACTCCGCGGCCATTGTCCAGGCCGTGCTGCACCGGCTCGGCCGCGGAGCCACGGTGCTCGACGCCTGCGGCGGCTGGAGCGGCGAGCCGCGCAAG
>JANXYI010000381.1 GCA_025350085.1 Deltaproteobacteria bacterium | reverse complement strand
CACCAGGAATCTGCACCAGGCCTTTGGCCGCGAGCGTGTGTTCGACACACCCCTGGCCGAGACCGCTCTCTCCGGCATTGCCGTGGGCGCGGCGCTCGGCGGCATGCGGCCGGTCTACTTCCACAACCGCCCGGATTTCCTGCTTCTGGCCATGGACCAGCTGGTGAACCACGCGGCTAAGTGGCACTACATGTTCGGCGGCGCGGTCTGCGTGCCGATGGTGTTCTGGGCCTGCACCGGCCGGGGCTGGGGCTCCGCGGCCCAGCATTCCCAGGCCCTGCAGGGACTGTTCAACCATGTGCCGGGCCTGAAGCTGGTCATGCCCTCCACCTGCTTCGACGCCAAGGGGCTTATGTTGTCCGCCATCAAGGACAACAACCCGGTGCTCATCATCGACCACCGCATGAACTTCAAGCAGCGCGGCATCGTGCCGGAAGAGCCCTACACCGTGCCCCTGGGCAAGGGGGTCATCCGCCGCACAGGCCGCGACGTCACGGTGGTGGCCGTGTCGCATCTGGTCACCGAGGCCTTTATTGTGGCCCAGGAGCTGGCCAAGGAAGGCATTGAGGCCGAGGTCATCGACCCGCGCACGCTCCGGCCGCTGGACGAGGAGCTGATCCTCGAATCCGTTGCCCGCACGGGCCGTTTGGTGGTGGCGGACACGGGCTGGAAGACCGGCGGGGTCACGGCCGAGATCGCGGCCATGGTGGCCGAGAAGGGCTTCGGCTCGCTCAGGGCGCCCATTGCCCGGGTGGCTGCCCCGGACCTGCCCACGCCCGCGGGCTACACCCTGGAGCAGGCCTATTACCTCGGCCAGGACGAGATCCGCCGCGCCATTCTCAAGACCGTGCGCGGCCAGGCGGCCTGATGCAGGCCCCGAAGATTTTTGTGGCCGGAAGCGGCAAGGCGCTGGGCCGGGCCATTGTGCGCGCCTTTTCCGGCAGCGGGTACGCGTCCTTTGCGGGCGTGGGCGCGGCCGAGCCGGACCTGCGCGACCAGCGCGCGGTGGACGCCTTTTTTGAGGCCGAGCAGCCGGACTGGGTGGTCTATGCCGCGGGCAAGGCCGGGGGCATCGGCCTGAACCGCCGGGCCCCGGCCGACCTGATCCTGGACAATCTGCTCTGCGCCACCCACGTGCTGCACGCTGCCCACCGCTTTGGCGCACGCAAGCTTTTGTATTTGGCCAGCTCCTGCGTGTACCCCAAGGACGCGGCGCAGCCCATCCGCGAGGACTCGCTCTATGCCTCGCCCCTTGAGCCCACGAACCTGGCCTATGCCGTCAGCAAGCTGGCCGGGCTGGAGCTGTGCCGCGCGCTCAGGCAGCAGCACGGGGTGGACTTCAACATCGCTGTGCCCACCAACTATTTCGGCCCGGGCGACGACTTCAACCCGGAGAACTCCCACGTGGTGGGCGCGCTCATGGCCCGGCTGCGCGAGGCCCAGGCGCACGGCGACACCTCCCTGGCCATCTGGGGCACAGGCAAAGCCCGGCGCGAATTCCTATACGTCAACGACGTGGCTGACGCGGCTGTGTTTCTGATGGCGGGCCACAGTTGGGAAGGCCCGCTGAACATCGGCTCGGGCACGGCCGTGTCCATTGCCGAGCTGGCGCAGATGCTCAAGGACATTACGGGCTTTGGCGGCGAGCTCACGTATGATACGTCCAAGCCCGACGGCATGCCCGTGAAGGTGCTGGACTCCGCGCGCCTGTCAAGCCTTGGCTGGGCGCCCAAGGTGGCCCTGGCCGAGGGCCTACGCCGCACCCATGACTGGTTCCTGCAACAGCACTAGAAGACGAGGTTCGCATGCATTTCAAGTGGCCGCTGATGGAGGACAACGTCTCCCGCGAGGACCTCGACGTCCTCATCGCCTTTTTACAGGGCATGCCCCGGCTGACCCAGTCGGCCAACGTGCGCGCGCTGGAAGGCGAATGGTCCCAGTGGCTGGGCGTCAAACACAGCGTGTTCGTCAACTCCGGGGCCTCGGCCAACCTGATCACCATGGCTGCGCTGAAGCACCTGTACGGCCCGGGCGAGGTCATCGTGCCCACGCTCACCTGGGTCTCGGACATCGCCTCGGTGCTCCAGAACGGCTTTACCCCGGTGTTCGTGGACATCAACCCGCGCAATCTGTGCATGGACGAGGACCAGGTCATCGCCAAGCTCTCGGACAAGACCCGCGCGGTGTTTTTGACCTATGTGCAGGGCTTCAACGGCCTGTCCGAGCGGCTGCTGGCGGAGCTTGCCCGCCGGGGCATCCCGCTCATCGAGGATGTCTGCGAATCCCACGGCGCCACATTCCAGGGCAAACGGCTCGGCTCCTTTGGCCTGGCGTCGAATTTCTCCTTTTATTTCGCGCACCACATGAGCACAGTGGAAGGCGGCATGGTCTGCACCAATGACGACGCCTTTTATGACGCCATCCGCATGTTCCGCTCCCACGGCATGGTGCGCGAGGCCGAAAACCCGGACACCCGGGCGCGCTATGCGGCCGAAAACCCCGAGCTTTCGCCGGACTTCATCTTCGCCTTTCCGGCCTTCAACGTGCGCAGCACGGAGATCAACGCCGTGCTTGGCCGCAGTCAGCTCAGGCGCCTGGACGCCTGCAACGACCGCCGCCGCGAGAACTTCGCGCTGTTCCTGAGCTTAATTGATCCGGGCAAGTTCCGCACGGATTTCAACCTTGAGGGCAGCTGCAACTACGCCTTCAACCTGGTGCTCAACCGGCCGGACGAGGCCTTGCGCGAACGTCTGGAAACGAAGATGTGCGAGAGCGGCATCGAGTTCCGCCGGGGCAGCGCAGGCGGGGGCAACCAGCTGCGCCAGCCTTACTTGCGCGGCATCGTGCCGGATGGCGAGTACAGCAAATACCCGGAGGTGGAGCACATCCACTTCTTCGGCTACTACATCGGCAACTATCCGACCCTTGCGCCTGAACGCATCGTTGAGCTCTGCGCTGTGCTCAACTCGGTGCAGGGGTAGGGCAGGGGGCCCCATGCTGTCATCGTCGCGCAGGCTCGATATCCTGTTCATCAAGCCCGGCAGCCAGAAGCAGATCTACGGCAGCCTGTCCGACCATGACCTGACCGCCATCGAGCCGCCGCTCTGGGCCGCCATCCTGGCCGAGAA
>JANXYI010000377.1 GCA_025350085.1 Deltaproteobacteria bacterium | reverse complement strand
CGCCGGAGACGTCGCGCAGGACGATCTTCACGTCGTCAAAATAGCCCAGGTCGTACACGGTCTTGAGGTCCGCGTTGACGGTCTTGGCGTCCACGACCTCGCCCTTCTTGGTCGACATGCGCAAGAGCACCACGTCCTTGTCCAGCGCGCTGGTGCCTTCCACGTCGATGTCCACGATGCGGTCGAGCCCGAGCAGGTCGCCCTTCATCCTGGTGACCAGCTCGTCCACGGCCGGGAGCAGGTTGATCAGCCCCTCGCGCGTGGTGAACACGGGCATCGGGGGCTTGAGTCCGAAAGGATCGGTGACCCGGGCGTCGATGGACATGGTCTCGCCCAGCTTGCTGAAGCTGCCGGTGATGGCGTAGCCCGCGCCCGTCAACAGGGCGACCTCCCTGGCCGCGGCAGGATCGCTTGGCAGCAGGCCCTTGCCGGCCAGGGCCTTGGCCACGGCCTCCTTGTCCACCACGGTGAAGCCCGCGTCGCGCAGGCGGTCGGACAAGAGGTCCGCCAGGCCCTGGCGCAGGTACTTCAGATCCTCTCCGGCATTCACCTCAAAGGGCAGCACGACCACCGTGACCTCGCGCGGGGAGGTCACTGCGGTGTAAGAGGGCCGGGGCGCAGCGCAGACGGCCAAAAAGGCCAGGACAAGCGCCAGCGCGAGGAAAAATTTTGTGTTGCTACCCCTGGGCATAGAGAACTCCCGAACGCAACTCGAACCGCCGTCCCATGACGCCGGCCAGTTCTATGTTATGCGTTACGATCACGAATGTCATCCCCAAGTCCCTGTTCAGGGACACCAGGAGTTCACCGACCATTCTGCCCGTTCTCTCGTCCAGGTTTCCGGTGGGCTCGTCGGCCAGAAGCGCCTTCGGCCGCAGCAGGATGGCCCTGGCGATGGCCGCCCTCTGGCGCTCGCCGCCGGACAGGGTCGTCACCGCGTGTTCCATGCGCTGCCGCATGCCCACCATCACCAGGGCCTCGCGGGCCAGCTCCAGGGCCTCGGCCCGGGGCTTCCCGGCAATGATGCCGGGCATGGCGACGTTCTCCAGGGTCGTGAACACGCCAACGTGTGGTGGAACTGGAAGACGAATCCGATGTCCCTGTTGCGAAGTGCGGCCCTGCGCCTGCCATCCAGGTCCGCGATGTTGGCCCCGGAGAAGAAAATATCTCCACTTGAGGGCGCGTCGAGGGTTCCCAGAAGGTGCAGGAGGGTCGTCTTCCCGGAACCCGAGGCGCCTAGTATGGCAATGGATTCACCAGGGGTCACGGTCAGATCGATCCCGTCAAGCACCCGCAGGCGCTCCCCTGGCCCAGCAAATTCCTTGCCAACCTTGACGAGGCGGTATAGCGGCTCTTTATTCATAACGCAAGGCGTCCGAAGGCTTGAGCGCTGCCGCGCGCCGGGCCGGGTAGATCGTCGACAGGTAGCACAGCGCGAGCGCGGCCACGCCGATGAGCGCCATGTCCAAGAACTCAAGCCTTACAGGCAGATAGTCCACAGGGTAGACATCACTCGGCAGCTTGATGAACTGGTATTTCTTGAGCAGCAGCGCCAGCGGGATGCCGATGCCGTAGCCGAGCGCCGTGCCCACCGCGCCGATGAAGCTGCCCTGGTAGATGAAGATGCGCCGGATCGTCGACTCCTCCGCGCCCATGGCCATGAGCACCGCGATATCCTTGGTCTTCTGCATCACCAGCATCACCAGCATGGTCACGATGCTGAAGGACCCCACCAGCACGATCATGGCCAGGATGATGAACATGGCCGTCTTCTCCAGCTCCAAGGCTGCGAAAAGATTGGCGTTCATCTCCTGCCAGTTGCGCACGTAGACCGGGTAATCGTGCAGTCTGGTCCGCAGTTGCTCGCTCACGGTCCCGGCCTGGTACACATCCGCCAGGCGCACCTCCAGACCTGAGACGACATCCCCCTTGAATCCAAGGAGATTGCGCGCAGCGTCTATGGTCACGTAGCCCAGGGTGGCGTCGTATTCGAACATGCCCGTCTTGAAGATGCCGGCCACGCGGAAGACCCGCACCTTGGGCGTGAAGCCTACGGCGCTCTGGGTTCCCGTGGGCGAGAGCAGGTTCACGGTGGCTCCGAGGCCAAGGCCCAGGCGCCGGGCCATCTCCGCGCCGATGACCACGCCGGGCAGGTCGTCCTTGTCCTCCAAATCCTTGACGCTTCCGGACACCATGTCCCGGGTCAGGCTCAGGACCTGGTCCGCGGTGCTGGGTTCGATGCCGCGCAGGACCACGCCCTTGACCCCGCCGCTGGCGGACAGCATGACCTCGGAATAGACAAAGGGCGTGACCCCGGTGACGCCGGGCACCTTGCGGCACAGCTCGGCCAGGGTCTGGTAGTCGCGGATGCCGCCGGAGAAGGCGTAGACCAGCACGTGGGCGTTGACGCCCAGGATCTTGTCGCGCAGGTCCTTGGTGAACCCGTTCATGACCCCGATGACCACGATGAGCGCGGCCACGCCAAGGGCCACGCCGCACACGGCGAACAGCGAGATGACGGCGATGAAGGATTGCTTGCGCAGCGCGAAGATGTAGCGCAGGGCGATGAACAGCTCGAAGTTCATGCCGGGCCGGTGGCCGGGCCAGCCGGTGCGGGGTTGTTTCCGCCGGAGGGGTTCTCCAGCCTGAGCAGCGGGAAGAGGATGACCTCGCGGATGGAGGCGGAGTCGGTGAGCAGCATGACCAGCCGGTCGATGCCCACGCCCTGTCCGGCCGCCGGGGGCATGCCGTACTCCAGCGCGCGCACGTAGTCCTCGTCCATGAAATGCGCCTCGTCGTCGCCCGCGTTCTTTTCCTGCACCTGCTCCTCGAAGCGGCCGCGCTGGTCCACGGGGTCGTTCAATTCGGAGAAGGCATTGGCCAGCTCGCGGCCGACCATGAACAGCTCGAAGCGGTCGGTGATGTCCGGGTTGTCCTCGTTGCGGCGCGAGAGCGGCGAGATGTCCGTGGGATAATGGTAGATGAAGTGCGGCTGGATGAGCTTCGGCTCCACGAAGATGTCGAAGAGCTTGGCCTGCAGCTTGCCCAGCTTCTCGCCCTTGACGACCTTTTCGCCGTTTTTGCGCACCAGCGCCGCGCAGCGGTCGTAGTCGCGGAACTCCTCGGGGTCGAGCCCGCCTATCGTCGTCAGCGAGTCGTGGAAGCTTATGCGCGTCCAGTTGCCCGGGGTCAGGTCCACCTCGTGGCCCTGGTAGGGCACGACGGTTGAGCCGCAGACCTCGCGCGCCACGCCGGAGAGCATGTCCTCGGTCAGGTCCATGAGGTCGCGGAAGTCGGCATAGGCCCAGTAGAACTCGAGCATGGTGAACTCGGGGTTGTGCCGGGTGCTGATGCCCTCGTTGCGGAAATTGCGGTTGATCTCGTAGACCTTCTCGAACCCGCCCACGAGCAGGCGCTTTAAGTACAGCTCGGGCGCGATGCGCAGGTACATGTCCATGTCCAGCGCGTGGTGGTGCGTCT
>JANXYI010000203.1 GCA_025350085.1 Deltaproteobacteria bacterium | reverse complement strand
CATCGCCACGGGCGGCACCGTGCGCGGCGCAGCCTACCAGGCCGCCATCCTGCGCCGCCTTCCCGAGGCCACCATCGCCACCCGGTCCGCGCAGCTCTTCGTCTCGCTCGCCGAGGAGGGCTGGATCGACGGCGCCATCGTCACGGACATCGCCCGGCGCTACCTGGACCCGCTCATGGCCGAGTTCCCGGACACCGGCCCGGACTGCCTGGTGCTCGGCTGCACGCACTTTCCGGTGCTGGCCGCGGCCATCCGCGAAGTGCTGCCAGCCGGGGTCTGCTGCATCGACTCTGCCGAGACCACGGCCCGCTGCGTGGCCGACGAGCTGGCTGCGCGCGGCCTGCTGCGCAATGGCCATGGAGCGGGAACCGCCCGCTTCTTTGCCACGGACGACCCCGAGCGCTTTGCCCGCGTGGGCGAGATCTTCCTGGGCGAACCGCTCTCAGCCGCGGACGTGACGCTCGTCGATTTGTAGACGATTTGTAGGCGATCTGCCGCCGATCCGTACCCCGCCATGCCCTTGGCCCCGCCTTGGCCCTTGCCCTCGGGGGCCACGTCGGCGTAGGGTCGCGCATCTCATTTGCGGGGCGTGATCCATGCTCGAACTCGCTGTTTTTCTCTGCGGAGCCGTGGTCATGGTGCTGGAGCTCACCGGCTCCCGCGTGCTGGCGCCGTTTCTCGGCACCTCCATCGTGGTCTGGACCAGCCTCATCGGCGTGGTGCTCGGCGCGTTGTCGCTCGGCTACTGGTGGGGCGGCCGCCTGGCCGACCGCCGGCCCGAGCCCCGGCTGCTCGCGCGGCTGATCCTGCTGGCCGGGGTGGCCACGCTCTTCATGGCCGGGCTCAAGGGCTTCCTGCTGGCCTATCTGCAGAACAAGTCCGCCTTTGGCCTGTCCGAATTGCCCCTGCCCATGGCCGGGGCCACGCTTCTCGCCACGCTGGTCCTCTTCGGCCCGGCCTCGGTGCTGCTCGGCATGGTCTCGCCCTTTGCCGTGCGTCTGCGCATGGAGGACGCGAAGAGCTCCGGCCGCACCGCCGGGAACCTCTACGCCCTGTCCACCCTGGGCAGCATTGTCGGCACCTTTGCCGCCGGGTTCTGGCTCACGGCCACGCTGGGCACCACGAACATCATCCTGGCCATGGCCGGGGTGCTGGTCTTGGCCTCGGGCTGCGTGCACAAGGCCGACGTCAAGGCCGGGCTGGCGGCCATGATTTTGCTGCTGCTGGCCACCGCAGGCCTGGGGCTGTGGGACGCGCACCTGAACGCGCTGGGCCTCTATGACCTGGACACCGGGTACCAGCGCGTGCTGGTGTACAACACCATCGACAAGGCCAGGGGCGAGCCCATGCGTGTGCTGGCCACCGGGCCCGAGGGCGTGCAGTCGGCCATGTATCCGGCCGAGCCCCAGGCCCTGGCCGTGCCGTACACGCGCTTCTACCGTCTGGCCGCGCACTTCCGGCCGGACGTGCAGCGCATGCTCATGCTCGGCGGCGGCGGCTACTCCTTTCCCAAGTACGTGTTGAGTCAGCCGCAGGAATTCGGCGGGGCACGGATGGACGTGGTGGAGATCGACCCCGGGGTCACGGACATCGCGCGCAGGCATTTCGACTGGCAGGACAGCCCGGCCGTCACCGTGCACCACGACGACGCCCGGCGGTTTCTTGCACGCGAGGGGGCCCGCGCCCAGGCTGAAGGCGGCGCGAAGTATCAGGTGGCCCTGGTGGACGTGTTCACCAGCCACCTGGCCGTGCCCTTCCACCTGGCCACGCGCGAGACGCTCACCGCGCTTGCGAATCTGCTGGACGAGCGCGGCGTGGTGCTGGTGAACTGCATCAGCGCGGCCGAGGGCCCGCGCAGCCGCTTCTACCGCGCGCTGCTCGCCACGTACCGGTCCGTGTTCCCCCGCGTGGAGAGCTTCCTGGTGCTCAACCCCGGCGACCCCACCGAGTTCCAGAACATCCTGCTGGTGGCCTTCAAGTCGCCTGCGGCCCCGGCGCTCACCAGTGTGCAGTCCGAGTACCAGGCCATGCTGGCCAGCCGCTACGAGCCCCGGGCCGCGTCAGCAGGCGACCCGCCCGTGCTCACCGACGACTTCGCGCCCGTGGACCACTACCTGCTGAACATGTGACCAACCCGATCCCCGGAGGACAGCCCCCATGCCCCTGCGCCTGCACGGCATCCG
>JANXYI010000302.1 GCA_025350085.1 Deltaproteobacteria bacterium | reverse complement strand
CTTCCCCGAGGTCCACGCCCGGCTCCTGGCCCCGTTCATGAAGCGCGCCGCACTCCTGCGGCCCTACGACCTGGCCCAGGCCGCCCTGGCCACCTTCCAGGTCGTGCCGCGCCATCCCAGGGCCGAACTCTACGTGCGCCGCTTCCTGGAGGTCATCCACCTGGCCGAGAGCAAGGGCCTGGGCTCGCTGGCCCGGTTCCTGGAGTTCTGGGCCGAGGCCGGGGCCGAGGAAAAGGTGCCCCTGCCCGAGGCGGCCGACGCCATCCGCATCCTGACCATCCACAAAGCCAAGGGCCTGCAGTTTCCCGTAACCATTGTGCCGCTGCACAACTGGTCCGCCGGGCGCCAGGCCGACTACCGGCCCGTTGAGCTGCACGGCCACCGGGTGCTGACCCGGCTGACCAAGGCCCTGGGGCGGCCCTATCATCAGCGCAACGCAGCGCTCCTGCTGGAGCAGGTCAACCTGCTCTATGTGGCCTGGACCCGGGCCGAGGAGGAATTGTACGTCTTTGTGCCCGCTGCGGGCGGCCGGGGCAATGCGGGCCATGTCCCGGCCATCCTGGGGCGCCTGCTGGGGATTCCGGCCGAGGAGGCCGGGCTCACCCTGGGCAGACCGCCTGCTGGCCAGGCGGCTGACTTTGTTTCGCCAGCGGCCGAGGCCCTGGCGCCGAATGCTGCGGTTGTGCCGCCCCTGGCCGAGACGCCGGAATTCCAGGCCTGGCTGCCGCGGCTGCGCGTGTTCCGGCACAAGGTGGAGGACGCCGCCTTTGACGGCCGCACGCGCGGCAAACTGGCGCACAAGGCCGTGGAGCTGCTGCGGCCCACGGGTCGCGATGAAGCGGACGTTGAACGCGCCGCAGCCCTGGCCCTGGAGGAATTCCCGGAGCTGCGCGCCCTGGCCGAGGCCGAGCGCCAGACGCTTTTGCGCGAGGTCGCGGACATGCTGCGCTGGCTTATGGCCCAGCCCGAGGCCAGGCCGCACCTGGGCCAGAGCTCCGGCGAGCTGACCATCCTCACCAAGGACAACACCTTCCAGCGGCCGGACCTGCTCGATTTCACCCCGGATGGCCCCGTGGTCCTGGAATTCAAGACCGGCCAGGCCGAGTCGGAGCACGCCAAACAGCTGCGCGACTACCTGGCCCTGGCCGGGCAGCTCCCGCAGGCCCTGGGCAAACCCGTGCGCGGCTGGCTGGTGTACCTGGACCGCCGCGTCCTTGAAGCCGTCCTGCTGCCTGGCGAGGTCCGGCCATGAACGCCATCCACATCGTGCCCTGGAGCGCGGACTTCATCGAGGCCCTGGCTGACCGGCTGACGACAGAGGCGAATACCCTCGACCTGTCGCGCACTTGCCTCGTGTTCCCCCACAACCGCCCGGCCCGGCACCTGCGCGCAGCCCTGGCCGCGCGGGCTGACCTGCCCCGGCCCGTGGTCCTGCCGCGCATGCTGGCCCTGGACGAGTTCCTGCGCGGGCTTCGCCAGGACCTCTGCGCGCGGCCGCTGAAAAGCGCCGGGCAGCTCGACCGCATCGGCCTGCTGCACGGCGTGGTGCGCGAACTTAGCCTCACCAAAGGACCCTTCGAGGGTCTGGACGGCACAGCCAGGACCTTCTTCCCCTGGGGCGCGCGTCTGGCCTCGCTCCTGGACGAACTGGCGCGGCACGGGACCACGCCCCAGGACCTGGCGCACCTGGAGGGCCTGGTCCTGCCCTGGGCCGAGGCCCTGCTCGGCCAGCTCGGCGCCATCGACGCGGGCTACAAGGCCGAAATGGCGCGGCGGGGCTGGACCACGCCGGGCCTGGACTGCCTGTGGCTGTCCGCGCGACTGGACGAGGTGGAGGCCCATTTGTCCGGGGTGCGTCTGGTCTTCGCGGGCTTCTATGCCCTCTCCCACACCGAGGAGGCCGTGCTGCGTCGGCTCTGGGAGCGTTCAGGGGCGCTGGTGCTCTGGCACACGGACCCGGCCCTGGCCCAAGCTGAAAAGAACGGCGAGGTGGCCTGGTCCGCCCGGGAGCACGGCCGGATCCTGCGGTCCTGGCGCGCCAGGGCGGTCCTGGAAGTCGACCCGCCCGTTGCCAGGCCCCAGGTGCGGCGGTTCTACGAGGGCTATGACCTGCACTCGCAGCTCTACGCCCTGGAGCGTGAACTCTCCGAGCTGCCGGACACCCGGTCCACGGCCATCGTGCTGCCCGATCCCGGCGCGCTGGTGCCGGTGATGCACCACCTGCCAGCAAGCGAGATCAACATCAGCATGGGCTACCCGCTCCTGCGCTCGACCCTGGCCCAGCTGGTGGAGACCATCCTGGTGCTGCACGAGAACGGGGACGGCGCAGGCCGCTATGCCTGGCGCGACCTGGTGGCCCTTGCCCGCCAGCCGCTCTTGCGCCTGCTGCAGGCAGACGGCGAGACCCCGCTGAAAAGCGCCTACCAGTCCTGGGAGCGCCACATCCGCTCGTCCAGCGCGCTCCAGTCGCCCCATGAATGGGCACTGGCCTACAATCCCGAGGAGATCAGCATTCCGGAGGAGGAGCTGCGCGACCTGCACCAGGAGGTGCTCGAGGCCTGCTTCACCCGTTTCCAGGGATTGACCACCCTGCGCCAGGCCGGCCAGGCGCTCTCCGGGCTCTGCGAGCTGTTGCGGCGGCGCGGCGGCGACGCCTGGCAGCACCTGCTCATCGACGCCGAGTGCCTGCTGCGCCTCTGGCAGTCCGTGGTGCCGGAGTTGACCGGCAGCATCCTGGCCGACGAGGAGTACGACCAGCCCCTGCTGTGGCTCATCCTGCGGCATCTGCTCTCGGCCGAGCGCGTGTCCTTCGAGCCCGAACCCCTGGCCGGGATGCAGGTGCTGGGCATGCTCGAAACGCGCCTGCTGCGCTTCCAGCGGCTGTTCATCCTGGACGCCATTGAGGAGAACCTGCCCGGAGCCTCTGCCCCGGACCCGCTGCTGCCCGACCCCCTGCGCAGGGCGCTGGGCCTGCCGGGCGCGCGCGAACGCGACAACGTGGCCGCGCACAACTTCTTCCGACTGCTCCTGGGCGCCGAGGAGGTCTGCGTGCTGTACCAGGCCGGTGTCAGGCCCGGCGCCCTGGAGGGCAAAAGCGTGCGCAGCCGCTTTGTTGAGCAGCTGCTCTGGGAACTGGAGCGCGAAACCGGCGAACTGGTGAAGCCGCAGAGCGCGCAGGTTGCTGACGCGCCCCTGCACGCCGTGAGCTTCCCGGTGGCGGCCATCCTGCCGACCAGACCGGCCGTGGCCGTGACCCCGGTCATCCACGAGCGCCTGGCCGGACGCCTGCGCGACAAGGGGGTGACCCCTTCGGCCCTGGAGGACTGGCTGACCTGCCCCAAGCAGGCCTTCTACCGGCGCGTCGTGCGCCTGCGTCCCATGCAGGAGGTGGCTGAGGACGGCGACCGCGCCCTGTTCGGAGAATTGGTGCACCGCGTGCTGCGCGACCATTTCGCCCCCCTGCGCAAGCAGCCCCTCACGGCAGCTCAGCTGGACGCGGGCCTGCTCTTTTCGCAGATGGAAGCGGCCCTGGCCCAGGAGGCCGAGGCCCTGAGCCTGTCCTACGACGGCCGGGTGGCGCTTTCTGCCGCCCTGCGCGAGCGCCTGGCGCGCTTCCTGGCCGCCACGCCGGACACCCTGGTGGCCGAGCTGGAGCACAGCGTACAGACCCAGGTGCAGGCCGCGGGCCTGGACATCCGGCTGCACGGCCAGATCGACCGCGTGGACTCCCGAACCGGCCAGCACGGGGCCGGGCACATGGTGCTGGACTACAAGACCGGCACCGTGCCTGAGGGCGGCAGCGAGGCCTGGCTCAACACGGCGTTGTTCGAGCGCATGAACGCCTGCGCGCCCGGCTCGCCCGAGGCCGCGGAGGTGCTGGCCGAGCTGGCCGACTCCGGCC
>JANXYI010000253.1 GCA_025350085.1 Deltaproteobacteria bacterium | reverse complement strand
CCAGCCGCCCGCCCGAGGGCAGGGTGACCTCGCGGGAATAGATCTGCTCCACCTGCCGGGTCAGCCCGAAGCGCTCCCACATGGTCCGGTCGTGCTCGGCGTGCAGCTTGACCATGTTCGGGCTCTTGGGAAAGGCCAGGGCCACGTAGTCCCGGATCTGCTCAAAGGTCTCGGGGTCGTCCACCCAGACCTCGCTGACATCCTGGGTCAGGTAGTCGCGCGCGGCGCGCACAGCCAGGTCCAGCTCCTTGTAGACGAGCGCCGGGGCCTTCTCGGTCTGGGTCTTCTTCTTGATTTCGCCCCAGAGGCGGTGCAGGATCTTGTAGTCGCGCACGAGCTCGGTCTTGGCGCGGCCGATGCCTGCGGTGCGCACAATGAGTCCCACGCCCTCGGGCGGGTTGATCTGGTCGATGCAGGACTTCAGGCGCTCGCGCTCCTTCTCGTCCTCGATCTTGCGGGAGACGCCCTGCTGGTCGCGGCCCAGGGTGTACACGAAATAGCGGCCGGGCAGGGACAGGTAGCAGGAGACAAAGGCGCCCTTCTTGCCCGTGGGCTCCTTGACCACCTGGACGAGCACCTCCTGGCCGGGCTTGAGCACCTTCTGGATGAGCGGGAAGCGCGCGCCCTTCTTGAGCGGGTAGCTGCCCAGGTAGTACTCCGGGTGCACCTCGTCGATCTGCAAAAAGCCGTTGCGCTCGGCGCCGTAGTTGATGAAGGCGGCCTGGAGCGCGGCGTCGATGTTGTGGATGTAGCCCTTGTAGATGTTGCCCTTGGTCTTGGCCTGGTGCAGCATCTCCACGTAGTATTCCTGGACCGCGGCCTCCTCGGTCAGCACCACTTCCACCAGTTCGTTCGGCAGCACGCCGATGAACATCTTCTTGTGGCCCTTCTTCTTGGCGGCGGCAGACTCCTTGGGCTCCGCAGGCTCCTTGGGCTCCTTGGCCGCACGGGCCGGGGCAGCCGTCCTGGAGCCGGAGGGAGCCTTCGGCTCCTTCGCGGCCTGGCCCTCGGGTGCGGGCTTGGCCTCGGCGGACTTGCCGCGGCCGCGTCTGTTGCGGCCCTTGGGCTTGGCTGCGGCGGCTTCGCCGTCCATGACCGGAACGGTGGGGGATGCCGGGTGTACAGGGGGCGCTGGCTGAACCGGGGGGGCGCCGGCAATGCCCTCGGGGCCCGTTGCAGCGGCGCCCTCAGCGGCCTGGCCGCCCTTGCCGCGCCCGCGTCCGCGCCCGCGACCGCCGCGTCTGCCGCGCGAGCGCTTGGGCCTGCCCTCCTGGGGCTGGTCGCCGGAATGTTGGCTGCCGGAGTGCTGGCTGTCGGAGCCGGGCGCTGTGCCGCCTGGACCTTCGGCCCGGGGCGGGGTGTCGTTGGAATCGCTCATGCAAAGAACCTCGAAAGCTAGAAATTTGGGAAGAAATTCGGGCCATCCGCACATCGCGGACAGGCCGCCCAGGGCGCGGTCAGGCGGTCCGGGCCTGGTAATACTCCTGCCCGTCCTGCCTGCGCACCGCGATCCGGCCCGCGCGGACAAGCTCCGCCAGGATGGGCGAAAGCGCGCCCTGGTCCACGAGCAGGGCCTCCGCCAGCTGCGCGCCCGTCTGTGGTCGGCGCGCCAGGGAGGCCAGGAGACGCGGCCGGATCTCGTCCGGAAGCATACACCCGTTCTGTTCTTGCCCATTTTTCGCGCACTCTGCAAGCCTTGTGCCCGCATTGGCGGCGTCAAATCCCAGGCGGCCGCGCCAACGGGCCAGAATGGCCGGGTCCACGGGCCGGGCGCCCACCTCTGTGCCTGGCCTTGAGAGCGTCACCACGTCCACGCGGTCCGGTTGCAGACGGTTGCAGAACGCCGCCAGCAGCTCCAGGTTTTGCGCCGAGTCGTTGATGCCTGCCACCAGCAGGATCTCCAGGTACAGCCTGCCTCCGTAGGCTTTCCGAAAGGCCAGGATGCCCTCGGCAATGGCGCTTAGGTCCAGCCCCGGATGCGCCCGGTTCACGGCCGCGAACTCCGCAGGCACCAGGGAGTCCAGGCTGGGCAGCACAATGTCTGCGGCTGCCAGCTCGGCGCGCACGGC
>JANXYI010000224.1 GCA_025350085.1 Deltaproteobacteria bacterium | reverse complement strand
CCGCCCGGGACGAGGCCGTGGTCATCCGCGAGAGCTCCGAGGCTTCCCGCCGGGACGGGTTGCTCTCGGCCGCAGGAACCCTTGGCGTGGCCATCGGGGGCATCCACGGGGCCAGCGAGAACCTGCGCGCCCTGTCCCGGTCCGCGGGCAGCGGGGCCAAGGACCAGCAGATGCTCGTGGGCGAGGCGGTGTCGGCCATGGACGGGCTGGACCAGGCTCTCGGCCAGATGCAGAGCGGCTCGGACCGCGCGGTGGTGCAGGCCGAGCAGGCTCGCGACCGCGCCCTGGGCGGGGCCAGGGTGGTGGACCAGACCGTGGAGGCCATCCGCCAGGTGGAGCGCAAGGCCGAGGACCTGGCCGAGGTGGTGCGCGACCTGGGCAGCCAGGCCCGCGACGTGGAGCGCATCATGGAGGTCATCAGCGACATCGCGGACCAGACCAACCTGCTGGCGCTCAATGCCGCCATCGAGGCCGCGCGGGCCGGGGACGCCGGGTGCGGGTTCGCGGTGGTGGCCGACGAGGTGCGCAAGCTGGCAGAGAAGACCATGAACGCCACGCGCGACGTGGCGGCCCGCATCGAGGGCATCCAGAACGGCGTGGACTTGACCGGCCAGGACATGGCCGAGACCTCGCGCCGGGTGGATGCGGCCGTGGCCCTGGCCCAGAGTTCCGGCGAGTCCCTGCGGGAGATCGTGGACCTGGCCGGGGGCTCGGCCGCGCAGATCCGCGAGATCGCCGAGGACACGCGCAGGCAGGCCGAGACCGGGGAGCGCATCAGCCGCAGCGTGCGCCAGGTGAGCGGCATCTCCGTGTCGAGCTATGAGGGCGCCCAGAACGCTGCCCTGGCCGTGGACGGTTTGCTCGAGCGTGTGGTGGAGCTGGAGGCCATGAACGCCGTGTTCCAGCTCATCGGCGGCGGCAGCATCCAGCAGATCGTGGAGGGCCTGGCAGGCTCAGCGCCCCTGCGCTCCATGCGCCGCGCGGACATGGAGGCGGCCATGCGCGAGACCCTCACGCGCAACCAGTCCTTTGAGCTGCTGTACAGCACGGACAGCCAGGGCCGCCAGGTGGTGGCGAACATCGGTCGCGGTCCAGTGTCCGGAGCTGGGGGCATCAGCGTGGACGCGAGCGCCGTGGGCAAGGACTGGTCTTCGCGGGCCTGGTTCAGCCAGCCCAAGGACCTGCGCGGCACCGTGGTCTCGGAGGTCTATGTGTCCAGCGCCACAGGGGAAAACTGCATCACCGTGTCCACGCCGATCCTGGACCCGGCAGGAAGCGTGACGGGCGTATTGGCCGCGGACATCAACCTGGGTTGAGGCCTCCGCGCAGGGCTGGGCCGGAAACGTCCGCAAAGCTGCAAAACAGAAGGGCTCCGGCGAACCGGAGCCCCTGGTTTTGCCAACCGCTGACAGCTCTACTTGGCCGTGATGACGCCGCAGGCCACGCGCGGGCCGGAATTGCCCGCAGGCTGGGTGGTGAAGTCATCGGGCTGGGCGTGGATCACGACCCCGCGGCCCAGGATGTTGCCCGGGCCGACATCCAGGGAGATGCCGTCCATGAGCGCCTCGAAGCGAGCCTGGCCGTCGGCTCCGGCCACGAGCATGGGCAGGTCCCCGGCGTGGTGGTCGGGCCTGGCCGGGTCGCCGTGGTGCTTGGCAAAGGGGTTGAAGTGCCCGCCCGCACTGGTGCCGTCCGGGGCGCTGCAGTCGCCCTTGTCGTGGATGTGGAAGCCGTGGGCGCCCGGGGTCAGGCCCGTGAACTGGCCGCGGATGAGCACCTTGTCGTCCTGCTGGGCAAAGGTCATGGTCCCGGCCGCGGTGTTGCCCTTGGTCGGCTGGAGCATGGACTCGGCCACAGGGCCTTTGGCTGCGCAGGCGGTGAGAAAGAGCACGGAGAACGCTAAAACGAGTAACTGGCGCATGGTTCCTCCTAAAGTGGGGTTACTGAACATGCTCAAGCTTATTGCCTGTTGGGTTCCAAAGGTCAAGGCCCGGTGCGAAATAAGAGGGGCGCCTGTGCGGCCTGGCCCGTTCACTGTCTGGAGTTGCGCAGCGCATTGCCGGTCGGTCCAGGTTGATTTGGGGGGAATCTACAGGAACATCGGGAAGGGCAACAAGGGGGCGGCAACAAAAAAAGGAGCTATGCCTGAAGCATAACTCCCTGAAATCATGGTGGGCAATGCGGGGCTCGAACCCACGACCTTTGGCTTCGGAGGCCAACGCTCTATCCACCTGAGCTAATTGCCCGCGAGGGTGAATGGCTACAGTGTCGGCTAGGTGCTGTCAAGACGAAACGGCGGACCTACAGCCCCAGGCTGGACAGGAGGTCGTCCACCGAGCCCTGGCTGCTGTCCAGCTGCGGCCCCTGGAGCTCCGAGAGCTGGCTCTTGGCCTT
>JANXYI010000189.1 GCA_025350085.1 Deltaproteobacteria bacterium | reverse complement strand
TGGGGACGCAAAAAAGCCCCCGGCCGCATGCGCAGCCGAGGGCTTTTAGTACGTAGGTGCGTCTACTGACTTACCAGGTGGCGTCGGCAAAGGGGTTGCTGCCTAGGCCGAAGTCGGCCTCGGGCTCGCCGCCCACGGCCGGGGCGCCGGAGGCATCGCCGCCGCCAGCGGCCGCGGCATCGCCAGCAGCGGCGCCGCCGCCGGCCACGCCGGCCACGACCACGCCCTGGGCCTTGACCTTGGCCACTTCTTCCATCAACTGCTCGAGCTTCTTGATGTGCTCGTCCATCTTGGTGTTGGAGACCTGGAGCTTCACGTCGCCCTTGGCGGCCTGCTCCTCGAAGTCCTTGAGCTTGGCCTTGGCGCCGGAGAGCTCGCCAGCGAGGGCGGCCTTCTCGGCCGTGAGCTTGGCCACCTGGTCGTTCAGGGTGGCGTTCATCGCGCGCAGGTCCGCGGCCTTGGCCATGATGGCCTGGGCCTGGGCCTGGGCAGCCTCGGGCAGGGGCTTCACCGCCACCTTCTCGCCCAGGGCGGCCACGTCACCGGCGGTGGCCGTGGTCAGCTGGGGCTCCTGCTCATAGATCCAGGCCTTGGACAGGGCCGCGGCGACGGGCGCGAACTCGGCGTCCACGTTGCCCTGGGTCAGGAAGGAGAGCATGTCAAGCAAGCCGCTGTCAGCCGCGTCGCCGCCCTTGAGGCAGGTGACGAAGGTATGCATGGGGAACACTTTCGCTTCAGCCATGGGATTCCTCCTTATGGTCGGGAAAACCTATCAGTGTTAGTTTCGCCAAGTTCCAAACCGATCTACTTCAGCTCGCCCATGGGCAGGCGGCCGATCTTCCGGGCATAGGCCAGGGCCACGGTGCGGTAGACCACGTGCCCGAGCTTGGACCAGGGCAGGTAGGCCAGCATCATGAACACGAAGACCAGATGCAGGTAGTAGGTCGGGTAGGCCAGGACCTTCTGCCCGATGAGGCGGAAGATCTCGCTGCCGATGCCCGTGAGCGCGATGCCCCAGATCACCGTCAACAGGTACCAGTCGTACCAGTTGCTGGAGCTCTTGGCGGCGTCGAGCGCGGTGCGGCGGCTGGTGAGCTTGATCAGGCCGTAGATCAGGGCCCCGGCCCCGGCATTGGCCAGAAGCTTCACCGGGCTCCAGAGCGGCATGGGGGTGTGTCCGGCCCAGGCGATGAGCCCGGCCAGGCCGCCCTCGATGCCCATGAGGTGCTGCAGGAAGAAGGCCCCGAACCAGTGGCCCACGGCCACCACGCTGGTGACGACCATCAGCGCGATGAAGGCGTAGAAGACGAAGAGGTGCCCGGTGAAGCGCTGCACGTCCTTCTCTTCCGTCCCGCAGCTCTGGAAGCGGCTGTGCTGGGCCACCTCGACCTTCAGCGTGTCGATGAGGCAGCACAGGAAGCAGGGCTCCTTGCCCCGGCCCACGATGAAGGTCTTGGGCATGGACTCGAAGCTTTTGAGCATGGTGGCGATGCCGCTGGCAAAGGCGAAGACCATGAACAGGAACACCGCGCCGAAGATGGGGTCGATGAAGAAGTCGCCGGGGAACAGCCCGCCGAAGATGATCGCGCCGTCGGCCGCGAGCTTGAGCTCATGGCCGTCGGTGGCGAACAGCGGGAAGGCCGTGCCCAGCACGCCCGCCCGGTAGACCCAGATGAGCATGTAGATGAGCGCGGGGATGAGGAACAGAATGGGCAGGCCCTTGGCCGAGCTCATCCAGGTGCCGATGATGCTGGGCTTGGCCAGGCTGCGGTAGGCCATGTTGCGCAGGGCCGCCAGCAGGTCGCCGGGCTTGGCGCCGCGCGGACACAGGTCCGAGCAGGTGCCGCAGTTGTGGCACAGCCAGATGTCGATGTCGTTGACGAGCTTGTCTTTGAGTCCCCACTGCGCCCAGACCATCTCCTTGCGGGGATAGGGGGAGTCGGCCGGGGACAGGGGGCAGACGACGCTGCAGGTGGCGCACTGGTAGCACTTCTTGAGCGACTCTCCGCCCACCTGCTGCAGTTCCTGAACGAATTTCAGGTCCGGTTGAACCCTGACGGTGTTCGACATGGTTCCAAACCTCCTAGTAGCCCTTGAACGGGTTGGGCCCGAACTTGGTGATGACTTCGGTCATGAAGCGCTCGATGAGCGCCGGGACCTTGTCGTACTCGTCGATGGAGACTTCATACTGCTCCACACGCTCGGCCTCGACACCCAGACGTCCCAGGGACTCGGCGATGTTGGTCTTGCGGCGGCTGCACAGCTCCGAGCCCTTGACAAAGTGGCACTGGTAATCCGCGCCGTACTTGCAGCCCAGCATGATCACGCCGTCCACGCCCTTGCTGACCGCGTCGGCCACCCAGATGGCGTTGACCGAGCCCAGGCAGCGCACGGGCACGAAGCGGACAAACGGGCTCCAGCTCTTGCCGCGGAAGGCGGCCATGTCCAGCGCCGGGTAGGCGTCGTTCTCACAGGCCAGCACGATGACGCGCGGGCCGCCGGCGACCATGTCGTCCGGCACGGTGACTTCCTTGATCATGGAGCCGATCTGGTCGACGTTGTAGTTGTCGAAGCTGATGACACGCTCCGGGCAGGCGCCCATGCACGTGCCGCAGCGGCGGCAGCGCGTGGGGTTCGGCTTGGGCGTGCCCTTCTCGTCGTCGTCCAGCGCGCCGAAGGGGCATTCCTCGGTGCAGCGCTTGCACTGGGTGCAACGCTGGAAGTTGAACACCGGGTAGGACAGGTCGCCGGAGCGCGGGTGCACGGCCACGCCGCGGTTGGCCGAGCTGATGCACTGGATGGCTTTCAAAACCGCTCCAGCCGCGTCTTCCTTGGCATTGGCCAGCGTCATGGGCTGACGCACGCAGCCCGCAGCGTAGACGCCGGTGCGCCGGGTTTCGTAGGGGAAGCAGATGTAGTTGGAGTCCACAAACCCGTCGAACAGCTCCAGGTCCGGGAAGCCGGGGCCCTGGCGGTAGACCAGGTTGGTGGTGGCCTGGTGCGCGGTGACGGGCACGATGGCCGTGGGCAGGACCACCAGGTCGGCCTTGATCTCGACATCGGCGCCGAGCAGGGTGTCCTTGGCCGCGATGATGAGCCCGCCGTCGACGTCTTCGGTGACGCCGGTGATGGTGGCCTTGGAGAGCATGATGCCCGCGTCGTCCTGGGCGGCCTTGTAGTACCGCTCATTGATGCCCGGGACCATCATGTGGTCGTAGAGCACGAAGGCCAGGGCCTCGGAGCAGGACTCGCGCACGTACCCGGCCTGCTTGAGGGCCACCAGGCTGGTCAGCTCGGAGCTGTAGGCCAGGTGCTTGGCGCTCTCAAGGGGCGGATAGGCGACCACTTCGGGCTCGCCTTCGGGGGCCTTGTCCGGCAGCGGTTCCACCGGGGCGCAGACGTCCAGCGACGAGGGCTCGGCACCCTTGGTGCACAGGCTCACGTCGGTGATAAAGGCCACGGAGGCCGGAGCCTTGCCATCAGACGGACGGACGATCTTGCCCGCCTTGGCCATGGCCTCGAACTCGGCCGTGGTGACCACGTTCTTGTACTTGCCGTAGCCCATGGGGGCCAGGTAGCTGGCGTCGCCCGGGGCCCAGCCCGTGGCCAGGTCAACCGCGCCGATCTCGAAGACCTGCTCGCCGCCGGCATTGACCGTCACGGTGTACAGGCCGGGCGCGCCCTCGATGGACGTGAGCTCGGCGCTGGTGAGCACCTTGATCTTGGCATTGGAGGTGACCTCGGCGATGAGCCCGGCCACGCCGGTGTCCTCAGCCTTGGTGTAGGGGTGGCTCATGGGGAAGGTCTTGAGCATGCCTGCGGCCTTGCCGCCAAGCTCTGCCGCCTTCTCCACCAGCACCACGTCGCGGCCCATGCGGGCGGCCTCGAGCGCGGCGTTCAGTCCCGTGAAGCCGCCGCCGAGCACCAGGATGGCCTGGTTGGTCTCCGGCGTCTCCGGAGTCGGTATGCGGCTCTTGGAGAGCTTCATGATGCCCATCTTGATGTAGTCTTTGGCCATCAGGTCGAGCAGGCCCGGGATCTTCGCGTCTTTGTCGAAGCTCCACACGCACTGCTCGCGCAGGTTCACGCGTTCCACCTGGGTGGCGGCGCCGAAGCGGAAGATGTCCCACTTGGCGCGCGGTGAGCAGGCGCAGAGCACCACGCCGTCGAGCCCCGACTCCTTGATGTCGGCCTCGATCTCGGCCACGGCGTCGGGGCTGCAGAGCACGGCGTTCTTCTTGACCACCGCGCAGATGCCCGCGAGTTTGCTTTTCTTGGTGAAATCGACCAGGGCGTCCACATCGAGGGACTTGCCGAGATCACATCCTCCGCAGATGTATACTCCAAGCTTTTCAGCCATTAGCTACCTCCCCACCACGTTTTGTATGGCTTTGAGGGCTGCGCTGGTGCCGGTCTGGGCGGTCTTCATCACGTCCAGGGGCAGCTTGGCGCAGCCTGCGGCGAACACGCCCGCCTCAGCGCCGCCGATGATAAAGCCGTCCTCGTCCATCGGCAGTTCCACGGGCAGCTTGGAGCCCGCGCAGCTCGGCTGCATGCCGGTGGCCAGGACCACCATGTCGAAGCGCTCCTCGCCCTTGATGCCGGTGACGGCGTCTTCCACGGTCAGGATGGGGCTCTTGCACTCGCACTCAGTGATCTTGGCGACCTTGCCCTTGACTAAGCTGAGCTTGTCGTCGGCCGCGACCTTCTGCATGAAGTTGTCGTAGCGGCCCGGGGTGCGCAGGTCGATGTAGTAGATGACGACCTGGGCCTCGGGCAGCTTCTCGCGGATGTAGGTGACGTGCTTGAGCGAGGCCATGCAGCAGATGTACGAGCAGTAGTTCAGGTGGTTCTCGTCACGCGAACCGGCGCACTGCACAAAGGCGATGCGCTTGGGCGCCTTGCCGTCGCTCGGGCGCTCGATCTTGCCGCTGGTGGGGCCGTTGGGCGCTGCCAGGCGCTCGAACTGCATGTTCGAGACCACGTTGGCGAGCTTGCCCGCACCCAGGTTGGTGAGCTTGGCCATGTCGTAGGGCTTCCAGCCGGTGGCCCAGACGATGGAGCCGACCGACAGGTCAAAGGTCTTCTCGGTGTCGTTCGGGTCCACGGCGTCGTACGGGCAGGCGGCCGTGATGGTGTCCAGCTCTCCGGGCGCGCAGGCGGCCGCGTCGACGACGAAGCGCTGCGGGAAGGCAAACAGGTGCGTGGAGTAGGCCACCTTGCGGCTGGTCAGGGCGAAGTCGAACTCGCTCGCAACACTGGTGGTGGCGGCCTTCTCGCACTCGCCGCACATGGTGCAGTTGGCGTTGACGTAACGCGGGCGCACCTTGATCTTGACATCATAGGCGCCCGGGGCACCGGTGACGCTGACCACGTCGGCCATGGTGAAGAACTTCACCTTGGGGTTGTTCTTGATGCGCTGGAACTGGATTTCCAGGCCGCAGGAAGGCGGGCAGAGCTTCGGGAAATATTGGTTGAGCTGCGCCACCCGTCCGCCGAGATACGGATTGGTCTCGACGATGTAGACCTCATGGCCGACTTCGGCGGCCTCGAGGGCGGCGGTGATCCCGGCGAATCCCCCGCCTACGACGAGAATACTGTTGTTCGACATTCGCTGTCCTCCCTCTGTAATTGTGCCAGGCCCTCACCTGAGGTGCGCCTGGGCCGACCGGCATCTGCCGCGGCTTGGGATTTCCCCATGCCCGCCTGGGGTATGACTTCGGGGATGGCCCCGGCTGTGGCCCCCCCGCAATGAGCCCCTAAACGGGCGGAAATGGCCCCAGCCGATGAAATGGCCCGAACCCGGACTGCAACGAGGCTGTTCCAGTCCGGGTTCAGACCACTTCCCCGCCTGGGAAGGAGGGCGGCCGCAAGCTTGTGGCTCACGGCCGCCCTGTTTCAACGAGCTTCCCTGTTAGGCTTCAGTGGGAATGATCTGGATGTAAGGCTTCTTGAAGATCTTGATCTCTTTCTTGGCCGGATCGTACTTGGAGTTCACGAAGCACTTCCACTTCGCATCGTCCAGGCCCATGGCGTCGCCACGGTAGTAGAAGCCGGGGTAACGGGTCTCTTCACGGAAGTCGATGTGCTGCAGGTGCAGGCGCACGGTCCACAGACGGTGGAACTGCTCCCAGGCGCGCATCAGTTCGTGCAGGTCGCGGGCGGCCAGCTTCTTGGAATCTTCCTCAAGCATGCCCATGAGCCAGAAGGCGGTCTTCAAGAGAGCGCCGGAGGTCATGTACAGGGTGGCAACGCCTCCGCCGTACTCGTCCGAGCACTTGATCAGGCGCATCATGAAGTTCTTGGGGCTGATGTAATTGGGGTTGATCTCCGGAGCGGTGGAAGCACCCTTGAACTGCTCAAAGGTGTACCAGGGCTGGTAGATCTCCTTGGCCAGGTCAGCAGCCTTCACCTGGAGGGTGGGCTTGAAGTCCTTGTGGTCCACCACGAAGCGCACCATCTGCTTGCCGCAGATGCGGCCTTCAGCGTGGGAGCCGGAGGAGAACTTGTGGCCGGAGGCGCCAACGCCGTCAGCGCAGGTCCAGAGACCTTCGACAGTGGTCATGCGGTTGTAAACCTTGCCGTTGGCGGCGCGGACCTTGTACTCTTCGGGAACCCAGGCCTCGTCCGGACCGGAAACCCAGATGCCGCAGCAGCCGGAGTGGGAGCCGAGCAGGTAAGGCTCGGTGGGCATGATCTCGGAGCCCTTCTCTTCAGGAGCGCAGTTGGTGCAGGCCCACAGGTTGGCCATGCCGACGCACATGTCGAGGAAGTCTTCCCAAGCCTCAGACTCCAGGTGCTTCCACTCAGGACCCTTCAGGTCGCCGTTGACGGTGGCCAACAGGGCGGTCTTGGTGTCCATGAAGATGGGGCCACGGCCTTCACGCATTTCACGAAGCATCATGTGGTTACGCAGGCAGGTCGG
>JANXYI010000157.1 GCA_025350085.1 Deltaproteobacteria bacterium | reverse complement strand
CCGGGGCAGCCCGGAGCAGGTGCGCAAGCGCGCCGTGGACGCGGCCGGTCGGCTGGCCACGGACCTGGGCCTCAAGGACACGGTGCTCGTCTGGCCCGGGGAGACCGTGGCCGTGACCCCGGACTTCGGCAGGCCGGACTACCCGGGCGAGCAGACCTTTCTGCTGCACTGCCACAACCTGGAGCACGAGGACCAGGGCATGATGCTCAACGTGCGTGTGCTGTGACCACAGCCATGTGCCAGGACTTGCACCAGTGCAGACCGGAATTCCGTTCAGAATTGCTGGGGTTGTGCATCAAACTGCACACAACCGAACCCACAGTAATGGCAACATATTGATATTCTTGCATTAGTTTCCAAGGCATAGCATCTGCAATGTCATCGCCAGGATAACCGCTCCGGCCCCGGAGCATAAACACAAGCACTGGAGTCACACATGAAACGTTTCCCGAAGATCCTCGCGGCGTTCTTCGCCACCCTGCTCCTGACCGCGTCCCTGGCCCTGGCCGCCGAGGCCCCCAAGAAGGCCAAGGCCGCCCCGGCCAAGCCCGCCGCTGGTCAGATGGCCCCCATGGGCGGCGAAATGATGGGTGGAATGATGGGTGGGATGACGGGCGGGATGGGCGGCCAGATGGGCATGAAGGGCCAGATGGGCCTGGAAGGCCTCTCGCCGGAGAAGCAGGAGCTGGCCAAGGCCATCATGGCCGAGCACCACGAGGCCCTGTTCCCCCTGCACCAGAGCCTCTACGCCAAGGGCGCCGAGCTTGAGGCCCTCAATGCCGCGGGCAACGGCGAGTCCGACCAGGCCAAGGCCGTGATCCGCGACATCGTGGACCTGAAGGCCAAGATGCTCACCGAGAACGGCCGCTTCCGCGCGCGCCTGGTCAAGGAGACCGGCCTGCGCACCCCGCCCATGGGCCACGGCATGATGGGCGGCGGCATGATGGGTGGAATGAAGGGCGGCGGCATGTCCTGCCCCATGATGGAAGGCATGATGAAGGGCGGCAAGATGGGCGGAATGATGGATGGAAAGATGGGCGGCAAGATGGGTGGCATGAAGATGGACGGCGCCGCTCCGGCCGCTCCGGCTGGCAAGGCCCCGGCCAAGGCCGACGCCCACAGCATGTAGCTCAGACACCGGTAATCGCGGAAACGCGGGCCGCCTTGCCGGGCTGCCCGCGTTTTTCTGCGTCCCTCTTCCGGCAGCCGAAGAGCCGTCCGCTCTGGCTAGGGAAGCTCCCGGGCCAGCGCGCTTACAGCGCCCAGGCCAGCTCCGGGAATCATCTGCCAGCCAGCACGATCTCGGCCAGGGCGTTCACAGCGCTGGCAGCCAGGGGCGAGCCGCCCTTGCGGCCCGCCACGGCGATGTAGGGAATCCTGGTCTGGGCCACAAGCAGGGCCTTGGACTCGGCCGCGTTGACAAAGCCCACGGGCATGCCCACGATGAGCGCGGGCTCAGCGCGCCCGGCCTCGATGTGCTCCAGCAGGCGCAAGAGCGCCGTGGGCGCGTTGCCGATGACGTAGATGGCCGGCTTTATGTGCTCCACCGCAAAGTCCATGGCAGCGCGAGCCCGGGTTGAGCCCTGGGCCTGGGCCAGGGCCAGGACCTCGGGGTCGCGCATAAGGCAGCGCACGGTGCAGCCAAGCGCGCTCATGCGGCGCTCCGGGATGCCGGCCCGGGCCATCTCCGTGTCCGTGACCAGCGTGCAGCCAGCGGCCAGGGCGCGCTTGCCAGCCTCCACGGCCAGCGGATGGAAGCGCACCAGCTCAAGCAGGCCGAAATCCGCGGTGGTGTGGATCATGCGCCGCACGATGCGCCACTCGTCGCCAGCAAAGGGCCTGGGCTCCGGCACCTCGGACTCGATGATGCGCAGGCTTTCGGCCTCGATGTCCTCCCCGCGCCGGATGTCCAGGATCTCCGGTCCGTTCATGCGCCACCTCCCGTGGTCCACTGCTCAAGCATCTGCACCCCGGCCGAGGCCCCGAGCCTGTCGGCCCCGGCGGACAACAGGCGCAGGGCGTCCGCCAGGGTGCGGATGCCGCCGCTGGCCTTGACGCCGATGCCTGGACCGACCACACGCCGCAGCAGGAGCACGTCGGCCTCGGTGGCCCCGCCCACGGCGAAGCCGGTGCTCGTTTTGACAAAGGCCGCGCCCGCGTCCACAGCCAGGCAACAGGCCTGCTCCTTCTCGGCGTCTGTGAGCAGGCAGGTCTCCAGGATGACCTTGACCGGGACAGGCCCGCAGGCCCGCACCACCTCGGCCACGTCCTGGCGCACCAGGGCCAGCTCAGCGCCCTTGAGCGCGCCGATGTTCAGCACCATGTCCACCTCGGCCGCGCCCTGCTCCACCGCCAGCCCGGCCTCCCGGGCCTTGATGAGGGTCTGGCTGGCCCCCAGCGGGAAGCCGACGACGGTGATGGGCAGGGGTGCGCAGCCGCGCAGGGAGTTGACGGCCAGGGGCAGGTGCCAGGGGTTCACGCACACGGCCTTGAAGCCGAAGCGCACGGCCTGGGCGCAGAGCCGTTCAATGTCCGCGGCCGTGGCCTCGGGTTTGAGCAGGGTGTGGTCGATGACGGCGGCCAAGGCAGCCGGAGTGTCGGGGATCATGAGCACACCAATGGTTTCTCGGTTTTCGTTCAGCGCGCACTATCCCCTGTGCCGCCGGGCCGGTCAAGGGGACGGCCTGCGGTTCCGCCTCTTGCCAACGTGAAACGCGTGTGTTAAACAACCGTTTCAATCAACTGTTCCTGGAGTTCCGAATGCGTAACCGCCCTTTCACGCTCTCTTTTTGCGCTGTCCTGGCCCCGATCCTCTCCTTTGGCCTGCTCCTCTCCGGCTGCGGCCGGGGCAAACAGGACGGCCCCCGCCCGGCCCCGGTGGTCACGGCCCAGGCCGAGGTCAAGGACGCGCCGTACGTGCTCTCCACCGTGGGCACCATCAAGGCCGCCATCTCGGTGAACATCAAGTCCAGGTTTGCCGCGAACATCAAGAAGGTGCATTTCGTGGAGGGCAGCCTGGTCAAGGCCGGGCAGGTGCTGTTCACCATCGACCCGGCGGTGAACGTCTTTGCCGAGCAGCAGGCCGGGGCCACCTTCCAGCGCGACCGCGCCGACTACGAGCAGCTGGAGCGCGACCGCGGGCGCTACAAGACCCTGGCCGACCAGGGCGTCATCAGCCGCGAGCAGTACGAGGAAAAGGCCACGGCCGCCACCCGCGCCAAGAACGCCATGCACGCAAGCGGCGCCGGGGCCTCCATTGCGCGCCAAACCCTGTCCTACAACACCATCACCTCGCCCATCGACGGCCGCATCGGCGCGGCCCTGTTCGACGAGGGCAGCTTTGTCAAGGACAAGGACGACGTGCTGGCCGTGGTCAACACCACCACCCCGCTGGACGTCAGCTTTGCCCTGCCCGAGCGCTTCCTGGCCGAGCTGCGCAGGCAATACACCGCCGGGCCCATCACCGTGCAGGCCGCGCCGCCGGGCATGGAGGCCCATCCCGAGACCGGCACGCTCACCTTCATGGACAACCAGGTGGACCCCGGCACCGGGGCCATACGCCTCAAGGCCCGCTTCGAGAACCTTGAGGGCCGCCTCTGGCCCGGCCAGTTCGTCACCGTGGGCCTGGTGCTGAAGGTCGTCAAGGACGCCGTGCTGGTGCCCGCCAATGCCGTGCAGACCGGCCCCACCGGGACCTTCGTCTTCGTGGTCAAGGACAATCATGCCGAGATGCGGCCCGTGACCATTGGCACGCGCGTGGGCGAGTCCCTGATCATCGACAAGGGCGTTATTGGCGGCGAGGTGGTGGTCACCCAGGGGCACCTGCGCCTGTTCCCCGGCGCGCCCGTTGTTCCTGCCAGCACGGAGAAACCGGCGGGTGCGGACCAGAAGCCCGCCCCGTCCCAGGTCACTGAGCCCACTGCCGCCCGCACCGGGAGCGAGTCCGAGAAGAGCGCCAAATGAACACCAAGCTCTTCATCACCCGCCCGGTGATGACCACGCTGGTCATGCTGGGCCTGCTCTTCTTCGGCATCGCGAGCTACGTCTACCTGCCCGTGAGCTACCTGCCCGCGGTGGACTTCCCGGTCATCCAGGTCAAGGCCATCCTGCCCGGCGCCAACCCCAAGACCATGTCCTCTAGCGTGGCCTCGCCCCTGGAGCGCCAGTTCTCGGCCATTGCCGGGCTCTCGGCCATGAGCTCCACCTCCAGCCAGGGCCTGACCATGGTCACGCTCATGTTCGACCTGGACAAGGACATCGACAAGGCGGCCATGGACGTGCAGGCGGCCATCACCAAGGCGCGCGGCAACCTGCCGAACACCATGACCGACGAGCCGACCTACGAGAAGGTCAACCCGGCGGACTCCCCGGTGCTGTATCTGGCCATCAAGTCCAAGACCCTGCCGCTGTCCTCGGTCAACGACTACGCCACCACCTTCGTCACCCAGACCCTGTCCATGGTCCCGGGCGTGGCCCAGGTGCTCATCTACGGCGAGCAGAAGTACGCCGTGCGCATCCAGGTGGACCCGCGCAAGCTGGCGGCCATGGGCATCGGCCTGGACCAGGTGGCCACGGCCGTGGCCGCGGAGAACGTGAACCTGCCCATGGGCACGCTCGACGGGCCGCACAAGGACACCACGCTCGACGCCGACGGCCAGCTCAAGCGCGCCGAACGCTACGGCCCGATCATCGTGGACTACAAGAACAACATGCCCGTGCGCCTGGAGGATCTGGGCGCGGTCAAGGCCAGCACCCTGTCCGAGAAGACCGGCTCCTGGCTGAACGACGAGCGTACGCTGATCCTGGCCATCAAGCGCCAGCCCGGCACCAACACCATCGACGTGGTGGAGCGCATCAACCAGCAGCTGCCGCTGATCCGCAAGCAGCTCCCGGCCAGCATCGAGCTGCGCGAAGTCTACGACATGAGCAAGGCCATCCGCTCCTCCGTGGACGACGTCAAGTTCACCCTGGCCCTGGCCGTGGGCCTCGTCGTGCTCGTGGTCTTCCTGTTCCTGCGCAACATCCCGGGCACGGTCATCACCGCCGTGGCCATCCCCTTCTCCATCATCGCCACCTTTGCGGTGATGCACTTCATGCGCTTCACCCTGGACAACTTCTCGCTCATGGCGCTCACGCTCGCCGTGGGCTTCGTGGTCGACGACGCCATCGTCATGCTGGAGAACGTGGTGCGCCACATGGAGATGGGCAAGACGCCCATGGAGGCGGCGCTCGACGGGTCGCGGGAGATCGGCTTCACCATCGTCTCCATGACCCTGTCGCTCGCCGTGGTCTTCATCCCCATCCTGTTCATGCCCGGCATCATCGGCCGCATCCTGAACGAGTTCGCGGTGGTCATCACCGCGGCCATCATCGTCTCGGGCGTGGTTTCCTTAAGCCTCACGCCCATGCTCTGCTCGCGCTGGCTCAAGACCGGGTCGCACCTGGCGCACTCCGACCCCCTGTTCGAGCGCGTGGTCGCCTTCTACCGCCGCACCCTGCACTATGCCCTGGACCACCGCCGCCGGACCATGATCGCCTCGGGTGTGCTCTTCGTGGCCACCATAGTGCTCTTCGTCGTCGTGCCCAAGGGCTTTCTGCCCTCGGACGACATGGGCTACCTCTTCGGCATCGTGGAAGGCCCCCAGGGCAACGCCTTCGTTGACCAGGCCAAGTCCCAGAACGCGCTGACCCCGCTGCTTTCGGCGGACAAGGACATCCGCGACGTCATCCAGGTGGTGGGCACCGGCACCACCAACCAGGGCTACACGGTCATCTTCCTAAACGAGCACCGCAAGTCCACGGCCGACCAGGTCCTGGCCCGGCTCCAGCCCAAGCTGCAATCCCAGCCGGGCCTGCTGGCCTTTGTCCAGAACCCGCCCATGATCCGCATGAGCGGCAAGCCCACCAAGGGCCTGTACCAGTTCACCCTGCTCTGCCCGGACACGGACATTTTGTACAAGGCCACAGGCGACCTGGTGGCGAATTTGTCCAAGCTGCCGGGCCTCAAGGACGTGTCCACGGACCTGCAGGTCAACGCGCCCCAGGTGGATCTGAAGATCAACCGCGACTTGGCCGCCAGCCTGGGCGTCACGGCCGAGGCCATCGAGACGGCCATGTACTCGGCCTACGGATCAAGGCAGATCTCGACCATCTATTCCGAAAACGACTCCTACAAGGTCATCCTGGAGCTCTTGCCCGAGTTCCGGCGCGACCCCCTGGCCCTGTCCATGCTCTACGTGCGCGCCAAGTCCGGCCAGATGGTGCGCCTGGACGCGCTGGTGGACCTCGTCGAGGGCACCGGCCCCATGACCGTGAACCACTCGGGCCAGCTGCCGTCGGTGACGGTGTCCTTCAACCTCGCGCCCGGCGTGGCGCTCGACGCGGCCATGGCCGAGGTGCAGAAGACCGCGCACCAGAAGCTCCCGGACACCGTGAACGCCGACTTTGAGGGCACGGCCAGCTCCTTCAAGGGCTCCATGGGCACCGCGGGCTTCTTGCTCATCATCGCCATCGTGGTCATCTACATCATCCTGGGCTGCCTGTACGAGAGCTTCATCCACCCGCTGACCATCCTCTCGGGCCTGCCCTCGGCGGCCATGGGCGGCCTGCTCTCGCTCATCATCTTCCGCCAGGAGCTGCACCTCTATGGCTTCGTGGGCATCATCATGCTCATCGGCATCGTCAAGAAGAACGCCATCATGGTCGTGGACTTCGCCATCGAGGCCGAGAAGCGCGGCATGAGCCCGGCCGAGGCCGCCTTCGAGGGCTCCATCGTGCGCTTCCGGCCCATCATGATGACCACCATGGCCGCCATCATGGGCGCGCTGCCCATCGCCATCGGCTTTGGCCCGGGCGCCGAGGCCCGGCGTCCGCTGGGCCTGGTGGTGGTCGGCGGGCTGGTGCTCTCCCAGGTGGTCACCCTGTACCTGACCCCGGTCTATTACACCTACATGGACGAGTTCCAGGAGTTCATGCGCCACCGGGGCGTGGTTGGCCTCATGCGCCACCTGCGCGAAAGCCCGCGCACGCACCGGCTCATCGAGCTCTTCTGCATCGGCGTGGGGCGGCTTGACGGCCTGCTTTCCCGGCTGCCGCTGTACCGCAGGCTGGTGGACCGCCTGCCTGGCTGGCGTGAGCGCATCCTGCTCGGCGCGGCAAAGACAAGGCAGGCCATGTTCGAGCGTCTGCACGAGCGCCTGCACCGGATGAAGCCCTCGACCATCGCCGACCAGAGCAACATGGCCCAGGAGCTGCGCGACGTGATCATGCGCGAGCGCAAGGCCGAGATGGGCGAAGAGCCTGAAGCGGGTGCACAGGACGAAAAGGCCACGGCGGGCGAGACGAACGAGAAGAAGGACGCCTAGCCGGACGCCACCTCCCGCACACCGGAGAGACATGACCTGACCGCAAAGCGCGGCCGTCGGCATTGATGCTGGCGGCCGTTTTCTTTGGTGAGCCCTCGGCTTGCAGCATCAAGCCAATGGGGGGCGGCGGGCGGCGAGCAGCCAGCCCCAGAGCCGAGGGGCCGCAAGGGCATCTTGAACCCGGTCCGCGCTACGGACAAAAAAAGAGCCCGGCCTTGCGGCCGGGCTCCGGAGTCTTGCGAGGGGGTCTCGCTACTTGTTCATGGCCCGCTCTTGCGGGAACACGGGCAGGTAGCGGTAGCTTAAGCTCATGACCAGGAAGCCGTAGGCCACGATCATGCCGCTGGTGGACCATTCCGCCCAGTTGGGCGCGTAGAACTGCCAGGTGTCGAAGGGCAGCAGCGGCATGGCGATCGACTGAACCGTGAACAGGTAGCGGTTCAGGCACACGCCGATGCAGTCCAGGATGCCCGCGGTGTACAGAAGCGTCGGGTTGTTGCGGATGCTCGGGGTGATGAGCATGATGGCCGGGACCACGCCGCAGAGGATGATCTCGCTGAACATGAGCCACTTGCCGTAGATGGTTCCGAAGAACATCTGGTCAAAGGTCATGCCCACGCTCGGCAGGTAGTTGAAGGCCCAGGCATAGGTGTCCAGGATCTTGAAGAAGATGTACACCGTGAGCATGGTGCCCGCGATCTTGCCCATGAGGGCCTTGGTCTTGAAGTCCACCAGCTTGCGGCCCGTGAGCTTCTCCATGAAGGTGCACACCAGGACCGTGAAGATGGGGCCTGAGCCCACGGCGGAGAGCACGAAGAGGAAGAAGGTCCAGGGCCAGATGAAGAAGCCCTCGCGGAAGGCGTACGGGCGGCCCTGCAGGACGCCGTACATGCCGCCCAGAGAACCCTGGTGGAAGGTGGACAGGAAGGTGCCGATGCCCGCGAACAGAGCCATGTTCACGTGCATGTTGTGCGCCAGGTGGTGCAGGAAGGGGATCTGGTTGATCTGCTTCTGCTCCAGGACCAGGGGCACGAACTCGATGACCAGCACCAGGCAGTAGCAGGTGATGCAGAAGATAACTTCTGTGAGCATGGAGTGGACGTTGGGGTGCCAGTAGCCGAACCAGGCCCGGATGGGCTGGCCGATGTCCATGGTCAGGACAAGCATGGCGCCCGAGTAGCAGATGAACCCGACGATGACCGTCAGGTTGATGATGTTTTTCAGCTGGTCGATTTTGAGGATGTACTTCAGAAAGCCCGTGAAGAATGCGCCTGCGCCCAGGGCGATGACCGCCAGGTCGAAGGTGATCCAGAGCCCGAATCCGAAGTAATTGTCCAGACCGGTGACCACGATGCCCTTGGCGAAGATAAGCAGCATGGCGTACAGCCCGAACAGGAAGAAGGCTGTGATGAAACCCATCCACAATGCGAACTTGCCGAAGGAGCAGCGCTCCACACCGTCGGGAAAGAGTGCTCTATCCATTTGCGCCCCCTAGGAATGCTTCTTTTCGGCACCGGGCTTGCCGGTGGCGGCGTAATTGTCGCCCAGTTTGCGCACCCACTCGCGCTTGCTCACGTAGTAGACCTGGGGAGCCAGGCCGAGCTTTTCGAGCAAACGGAAGGCGTCCTTGCCCTGAGCCAGTTCGAAGACCTTGTGGTCCTTGTTCTTCAGATCGCCGAAGCTGATGGCGCCCGTGGGGCAGACATCAGCGCAGGCGGGCATGTAGGCGCCGTCGGCCAGGGCCTCC
>JANXYI010000153.1 GCA_025350085.1 Deltaproteobacteria bacterium | reverse complement strand
CGGCCAGATCGGCCTCGAATTCCAGATTTCTGCTGAGGCCCTGGGACAAGGCCGTGGCGAGCAGATCGTCGAGCATGGCGGTGAACAGCGGACTGTGCACGCCTGCCTGGTCCACCGTTCCCCCGTCCCGGAAGAATTGCGTTTGCATGGCCCTGGCCCAGAGGTGGCCGAGGGACGCGTGGGCCATTTCATGCGCCAGGACGCAGGCCAGCTGGGCCTCGTTCTCAAGGGCGCCGATGAGGCCTGTGCTCAGCATGACGATGCCGCCAGGCAGGCTGAAGGACACCGGCTCGGGCAGGTCCAGCACCACGACGCGGAAACGTGGCGCAGACCCTGGGACGAATCGGGCCACAGCCAAGCCGACCAGGTTCACATAACGCTGCAGCGTGTTGCCGAAGTCGGCCTTGGCCAGGTGGGAGACAACCCTGGCCGCGAGGTTCAGGCCCACCTGGCGCTCGTGTTCACCGCCTGGAGGGGCAGCCGCGTGCAGCGTCGGAAAGGCGGCCCGCTTGCCGAGGGGGCGGGGCGGCACATCTGCGAACTCACCGATGCCGCCCTGGCTCAGGAAGTCGTCCAGATCATCGGGGCTGATGCGCAGGTCGAGCACGCTCCGCAAGGCCGCGCTGCCCTGGGGCTGGGCCGGGGAAGCGGACCTGGAGCTGCGGGCGGTGTCGGCCGCCTCGGCCAGGATCATGCTCTCGGGCGCGGCGTTGAAGATGTCGGCCAGGGCCGGAGGCTGCCGCGTGGCGGCAAGATGCCCCTGGTAGATCCAGCCCTGCTGCCCGCCCGGAGCGCTGACCCTGGTCCAGACGCCCTGGACGTAGAGCGGCTGGACAACGGTTCCGCGCGGCAGGCGCAAGAGCACCTCGGCCTGGCCCGAGCGCCAGATGCGCACCGGCGCCTGGTCCACGTCGATCCACAGGGTCTGCTGGGCATAGGCCCGCCCGGCCAGGAGCACGAGCAGGCAGAGGGCCGTGAGGACCAGGGTGCGCAGATAGAGGCGCAGGTTGACGGCTTGTGTGGTGTACACGGCCTACCTGTAGTCCCCGGTCAGGGTGAACGCGCCCCAGTAGCCGGGGTGCGGGAAGCGGTTCTTCACGTGCAGCATGGCCCGGCGCAGGCTATCGGCCTTGGGCCGGGTCTGGTACTCGCGGTAGAACTGCTTCATGAGCATGGCTGTGGAGATGTCGCTTACCCGCCAGAGGCTCGAGACGAGCGCGTGGGTCCCGGCGTACAGGAAGGCCTGGTTCAGGCCCTGGACCTCGTCGCCGCTGGTGACTTTCCCCAGTCCCGTCTGGCAGGCCGAAAGCACGATGAGGTCGGCCGTGATCCTGAGGTCGAAGATCTCCGCGGCCTCCAGGTCGCCGTCCTTGTCCCTGTCCTTGGCCTTGGGGCCGCCCGCGAGCTTGAGGGCCGAGAACAGCGGGTTCACCGGGTCGAACTCGCCGTGGGTGGCCAGGTGGATGATGCCGAACTCGGCTATGTGCTGGGTGATCCAGCTTTTGCTGGCCTTGTCGCGGGTCAGCGCGGTCATGTTCGGGTAGTTCCAGGCCAGGGACCCCACCTCGCGCTCGGCAAAGGGCAGTTCGAGCGACTGGTCGTGCAGGTCCGGGTTGCCCACGGCCAGCACGCGCGTGTTGCGCTCGGCGCGGCGCCGCGCGAGCGTGAAGCGGAACACGCTGGCGCTGGGCAGCTGGAACAGCGGGTAGCGGTCCAGCAGGCTCGACTCGCCGTCGGAGAGCGTGGCAAAGGCCAGGGTGTGCAGACTGTCGTGGGGGATGATGCCCAGCTGCCTCACGCCCGCGAGCTTGGGCAGCACCGGCGCCAGGAGCAGCGTGTAGAGTTCCTTGGAGTGCGTGTCCACGGGCTCCAGGTTCTGGAGCATGCGCCGGTAGGTCAGCACCATGCGGCCCAGGGCCTCGCGGCCGAGCCTGGTGCGCGTCAGGTCCGCGCGTTCGTGGTCCACGGTCCAGCAGAGGATCTCGTTCTGGGTGACGTAGTAGGTGAGCAGCGCCACCCCGGGCTCAAGCATCTGCTGCACCTCGGACAGGCTGAGCGGGTTCACGCTGACCAGGCTGGCGATGTCCGGCCGGTTGGCCTGGAGCTCCAGGAGCACGTCGCGGTACTCGTCCTGCAGGCGCTTCACGCCCCTGGCATAGACCTCGCGCTCGTTCTGGTTCTGGGCGCCGGCCAGCAGCGACTCCTGCTCGTGCAGGCGCGAGCGCACGGCATTGATGCGCTCGTAGAGGGCCTGGTCCTCCTTGCGCTGCGGGGTGCGGCGCGTGTTGCCCAAGAGGTCGATGAGGTTGCGCGCGCGGGAGCGCTCGGCCGTGCGGAAGCTCTCGGCCACCTCGCCCATGTCGGCGAGCAGCGTCACCAGGGCCTCGTAGACCACGGCCTTGTCGGCGATGAAGCCGTCTTTCAACTGGTCCACCTTGAGCTCGGCGCGCATCTCCTCGATGACGCCCACGGCCCGGGTGAGCAGGGCCTTGGCCTCTGGTCTCTTTCCGGCGTTGATGTCCAGCCTCGCCAGGCCGTACAGCGCACGCCACTGGCTGTCGCGCAGGCCCATGGCGCGGGAGAGCTCGTCGGCCTGGGTAAAGGCGGTCCTGGCCTTTTCCGCATTGTTCAGGGCCAGATTGGCCTCGCCCTGGGCCAGGAGGATCTTGGCCTGGTTGATGCGGTTGCCCGTGGCCGCCACGATCCCGAGCGCCTCGTCCAGCAGGGGCAGGGCCTTCTTGGCGTCGCCCATGCGGACGAAAGTCTGGGCCAGGTTGCGCAGGTCGTAGGCAATGGCCCAGCGCGAGCGGATGGCGCGGTCGATGGTCAGCGCCTCGCCCAGGGTTTGCAAGGCCTTTTCGTGCTGGCCCATGTCGCGCTCCACCAGGCCGCGGTTGTTCAGCGTGGTGGCCACCTCGTCCTGGCGGATGCGCAGGGAGCGGGCCAGCGGCAGGGCGGCGTCGAGCTCGCGCACGGCGCGGTCGTGGTCGCCCAGGCTCCACCAGAGGAGCCCGGCGGTGTTGCGGGCAATGACCTGCTCCAGCACCCAGCCGTTCTGCTCGGCGGTTTTGAGCACCTGGCGCTCCAGGTCAAAGGCCTGCTGGAAGCGCGCCTGCTGCCAGGCGTTGCCCGCCTGCTCGATGACGATGCGCGCGCGCAGGCGCTCACTAACCTTGTCATTGCCTGCGAGCTTGAGCGCCTCGAGGTACCTGGCCTCGGCCGTGGGGAAGTCGCCGACGAGCCGGGCGCAGCGGCCGATGTCGAGTGTGGCCTGGGCCATGTCGGCCTTGCGGTTAAGCGCCGTGTAGATGGCCAGGGCCTGGCCGTAGGCCTCGCGGGCCTGGGCGTACTGGGCCAGGCGCAGGTCATGGATGCGGCCGATGCTCATGTACTGTTTGGCCACCAGCTCTTTGGTCCCGGCCTTCTGGGACAGTTTGGCCGCGCCCTCGAAACGGGACAAGGCCCGGTCGAACTGGATGGCGTTCTCCAGCACAGCGCCCAGGCTCATGAGTGCCTCGATTTCCTTCGGCGCGAGCTCGAGGTTGGCCAGCATCTCCGTGGCCTGCTCCAGCACCGGGATGGCCTTGGCGTACTGCTCCAGCCGGGACTGCACCAGGCCCAGGCGCAAGAGCGCCTCGGCATGGGCCGGGGTGTCCGGGCTGGTCCTGGCCACGAGCAGGACCAGCTCCTGGGCATAGGCCAGGGACTTGTCGAACTGCTCTGAGGCGTAGGCGCTCTCGCGGGCATAGGCCAGCAGGTCGGGCAGGTACTTCCTGAACTGGCCGGACGGATCTGACGGATTTGAGGACCGGACCACGCGCAGGGCGTTCTCGAACAGGGCCAGGGCCTGGGCATTCCGCCCGGCCTTGAAGGCCTCCTGGCCCGAGCGCACGTAGCGCGCGAACTGGGTGGCGGCAAAGGCCGCGGCCTCCTGGGCGCTTAAGCCCGGATCACCCAGCAGCAGCCAGGGCGCGGTGTCCTTCACCGTGTTTTGGGCCGTGTTTTGAACCGTGGCGTGGGCGTCCGCGGCCGAGTCAACGGCATAGGCCGCCAGGAAGCTCTCGGAAAAGCCCTTGGCGCCGCCGTCCTGGGCAGCCAGCACCGCCGGTACGCCATAAAGCGCGAGCAGATGCGCCACCAGCGGCAGGTCCTCGGCCGGAACCTGGATCAGCACGGCCAGGGACACGTCCTGCATGGTTGCGGCCAGCCCAGCCAGGGCCACGGGCTCGCCCTTGTCCGGCGTAAGCGCCAGGAAGCGCACCGGCAGCTCGTCCTGGCGGCTGGGCGCGGTTTGGGCCTGGCGCACCGGAACCCCGGCCACCAGGGTCTGGGCCTGGGCCACGGCCTGAAGCAGTTTTGCCGCGCCGGGCTGCACGGCCTGAACATCAAAGGCTTTCAGACCGGCCACAGCGGCGGGCACAGAGCCGGACCCGCTGCCTGTGACAAACACCAGGTTCCGGCGGAAGGGCTTGCGGGCCTTGAGCGAGCGCACCAGGTGCGTGCCGCTCAGGGCCACGGACCGGGCCGAACGCAGGTCCTGGGCGGGCAGGGCAGTCGGCGTCTCAAAGGCCAGGAGGCGGCGCTCAATCTGGGAAGCCTCCGGAAGCACCGGCTGCGGGCCGCTGCCCAGGGCCACGGCGCGCACCGAGTCGCTGTCCAGGCGCAGGCCCACCCAGCGCAGGGAGTCGCGGCGCGGCGAGGGCAAAGCAACGATTCGCAGGGCGTAGGCGCCCTTGGGTAGATTCTCCATGAGGTCGATGGCCTCAGCAGGCGCAGGCAGGAACAGGCCCAGCGCGCCGGGCGCGTCCAAACGGCCGATGGACTGTCCGGCCTCAACCTTGAGCGCGGCCAGGCGGGCCATGAGCTGGGCGTGTCGGGCGCGCTGTTCGGCTGAATTGTTCATTCCGCCCACAGCAGCCTCGGCAGCGGCAGCGGCTTCCAGCGACAGACCGTGCAGGATGGCCAGCCAGTCCTGCTCAACAATGCCCGCCCCGATGCGGGCCACGCCGGGCAGGGACTCGCGGTCCTGGCCCAGGTCGCGGCCAAGGATCTCCTGCTCCTGTTCCAGACGGCGCGAGAGGCTGGTGCGGTCTTCGCCCTGGGCCGCGGCCAGCCGGGCCTTGAGGTCGCGGATGGCCAGCAGGCGCATGCCCGTGCGGCGAAGGAGCCCGGTCTCGGCCTCGGTGGGCCGGGCCACGCCGAGCCGCCCCATGCGGCCTACGCGCTCCAGCTCGGACAGGCGCTCCACGAGATTGTACGCGTCCTCTGCCTTGTTTGTATCGATGAGCGCGGCGACAAGGGGGGCAAAGGCAGCGGTGATCTCGCCCGGGCCGCAGGGGGCCTCGTCCAGGGGCAGGCTCTGGACCACGGCCAGGGCCTCGGTCAGGCGTCCCAGCCCGGCCAGGGCGCGCCAGCGTAGGCCCGGCAGCAGGCCCTGCTCGGACAGGGCCTGGGCCGCGTTCAGGTGCCCGGCGCGGCCCTCGTCCTCGCCCAGGCGCAGGGAGAGCTCGGCCAGGTTCAGGTGCAGGGCCGCGTTCAGGGCCAGGGCGCGGCGGCTGCCAGTGGCAGGATTGTCCTTAAACCAGGCCAGGCCCTCGGCCAGGCGTTGGCCCGCGCGGCTGAGCGCGTCCATTTTCAGGGCGGCGGAATCGGCGCCATCGACGTTAAACGCAGGCAGCCGTTCAGCCAGGGCCAGGTTGTGCGCCCCCAGGATGTTCTGGAAGGCCGGGGCAGCCAGGGAATCGCCGCCTGCGCCGCCCCCGCTGATCGGCGGATTGCGGCGCAGGGCCGTTGCCACCTGGGCTTCCAGACGGCGCAGCTCGGCCAGGCGCGGGGCAAAGTCCTGAGCCGCAACAGGCAGGCGCAGGAGCGTGGCGGCCAGGTCGG
>JANXYI010000137.1 GCA_025350085.1 Deltaproteobacteria bacterium | reverse complement strand
GATGCCCTGGCCCTTGATGTGGTGCGGCATGCCCACCACCGCGGCCTCGGCCACGCTCGGGTGCGCCACCAGGGCCGACTCGATCTCGGCCGTGCCCAGGCGGTGCCCGCTCACGTTGATCACGTCGTCCAGACGACCCATAATCCAGAAGTAGCCGTCTTTGTCAACCCGTGCCCCGTCACCGGCCTCGTACATGCCCTTGAAGCGGTCGAAGTAGGTCTTGCGGTAGCGCTCGGGGTCGCCGAACACGCCGCGCAGCATGCCGGGCCAGGGTTTCTTGACCACCAGGTGCCCGCCCTCGTCCGGACCGGCGTCGGTGCCGTCGGCGCGCACGATGGCCGCGGCAATGCCGGGCAGGGCCCGGGTGGCGGAGCCCGGCTTGAGCGGCGTGGCGCCGGGCAGGGCGCTGATCATGATGCCGCCGGTCTCGGTCTGCCACCAGGTGTCGACAATCGGCGTGCGGTTCATGCCCACGTGCTCGTAATACCACATCCAGGCCTCGGGGTTGATGGGCTCGCCCACGCTACCCAGGATGCGCAGGGAGGACAGGTCATGCTTCTTGGGCCAGTCGGTGCCCTCGCGCATCAGCGCGCGGATGGCCGTGGGCGCGGTGTAGAAGATGTTGACCTTGAATTTCTCGACGATCTTCCAGAAGCGGTCCGGCTTGGGGTAGCTCGGCACACCCTCGAACATGATGCTCGTGCCGCCCAGCGCCAGCGGGCCGTACACGATGTAGCTGTGGCCGGTGATCCAGCCCACGTCGGCCGTGCACATGTAGACGTCGTCGTCCTTGAGGTCGAAGACCCACTGGGTGGTGTGCGCGCAATAGGTGAGGTAGCCGCCGGTGGTGTGCACCACGCCCTTGGGCTTGCCCGTGGAGCCGGAGGTGTAGAGGATGAACAGCGGGTCCTCGGCGTCCATCTTCTCGTACGGGCAGTCGCTGGTGAGGTCCTCGGCCGCCATGGCCTCGTTCCACCAGACGTCACGGCCCTCGACCATGCGGATCTCGATGCCCGCGCGTTTGACCACCACCACCTGCTCCACGCTGGGACAGGTCTTGAGGGCCTCGTCCACGTTGCCCTTGAGCGGGATGGCGCGGCCGCCGCGCAGCACGGCGTCGGCGGTGAAGAGCACCTTGGCCTGGCAGTCGTCGATGCGGTTCTGCAGGCTCACGGCGGAGAACCCGGCGAAGACGATGGAGTGGGTGGCGCCGATGCGTGTGCAGGCCAGCATGGCGATGGCCAGTTCCGGGACCATGGGCAGGTAGATGGCCACGCGGTCGCCGCGCTTCACGCCCAGCTTCTTGAGCAGGTTGGCGCAGCGGCAGACCTCGGAGTGCAGCATCTGGTAGGTGTAGACCTTGACGTCTTCCTCGGGCTCGCCCTGCCAGATGATGGCGGCCTTGTTGCGGCGGCCGTCGGTCAGGTGGCGGTCCAGGCAGTTGGCGGAGATGTTCAGCTTGCCGTCGGAGAACCACTTGATGCTGGGGGTGACCATGTCGGCCTCAAGGACCTTGGTGAAGGGCTTGTCCCAGGTCACGAGCTCGCGGGCGCGGTCGGCCCAGAACTTCTCGGGGTTCTCGTCGGCAGCCTTGTACAGGGCCTCGTACTCGGCCATGCTCTTGACGTAGGCACCCGCCTGGGCGGACTTGGGCGGGTTAAAGGTCAATCCAGCCTGCTGCAAACTCTCGATCTTGTTCGTTTCGTCGCTCATGCCTCACTCCTGCCTTGTCGTTTGTGTGCCTGGCCCGGCACAAGGCCCGCAGCGGGCGGCCGGGGCTCGGTGGTTGATTCCGTGCCCCGGTCCTACACACGGAATCAAGCCCCTGGCCCGCATTTTTAGGTAAACGGTGAAAAATGCGCAGTGAACGGCAGGGCCGGGCGGTGGGGGCAGGGGTATGCGTCAGGGACGGCGCAATAACAATTCGCATCCACTGCCCATAAACCCTGTCAAGAGGATATTTTTGTCCTTTTAGCGGCCAAAACCATGCCATTTTTGTCCGGCCCCAAAAACCAATGCTAGACTTGGCCATTCAGCGCCGGGCATCCCGCCTGGCGCGCAAACCCTCTTCGGGAGGTTTGACATGGCCAACGATCCCAGCATTCCGGGACGCCCCAGCCCCCCTGTTTGCATCGAGGCCAAGCGCGACGCCCAGGGCCGCTTCAGTGAGCGCACCGTGCGCCTGGGCATTGGCCCGGACGAGACCCGGCGCTATGCCTATGACTCTGCCGGGCGCCTGTCCCGCGTCACGGACGGAGCTGGCGCGCTGCGCGAGTCCTTTCAGTACGACCAGCAGGGCCGCAGGCTGGCGGACATCAACCCTCTGCGATTTCGCGGCGAGCGGCGCTTTTCTTACGGCTTAAGCAATCGCCTGGGCCAGGCAGGCCAAGTCCAGTACGGCCACGACCGCGTGGGCTTCCGCAATCTGAAGTTCGAGGCCACGCCTCAGGGCCAGCGCGAAACTCACTACCACTACGAGCCCTCGGGCCTGCTGCTCTCCGTCGAACTCCCGGGCGGCCGCCGCATCGACTATGCCTACGACGCCGATGGCCTGCGCACCGAGAAGCGCGTGACCATCAATGGCGTCAGTCGCGTGGTGGGGGAGTACCTCTGGCTCGATCCGTTGTGCCTGGGCGCGTTCCACGACGGCCGCGAATGGTGGCGGCTCCTGTATGGGCAGGGTCGCTCGCCCCTGGGCCTGGAAAATGGCCGGGAGCGTTACCTGATCCTCTGCGACCAGGTGGGCACGCCGCTGGTTCTTGCCAATCTGGACGGCCGTGTTGTACAGGCCATGCGATACGACAGCTTCGGCAACCTGCTGGAAGTCCGGGGCAATGCGGTGTGCCTGCCGCTGGGCTTTGCCGGGGGCTTGTTTGATGCCGACACCGGCCTGACGCGTTTCGTCTGGCGCGACTACGACGCGGACACCGGGCGCTTCACGGCGCTCGACCCGCTGGGGGCAAAGGGCGGCGACAAGGACTGGTA
>JANXYI010000114.1 GCA_025350085.1 Deltaproteobacteria bacterium | reverse complement strand
GGTGCCGCAGGCCTGGTCGAGGATGCAGGTGGAGTCTGGCGGAATCTTGGCCAGGATCTTCCATTTCCACAGGATATCCAGGCCGAGCGTGCTCAGGTTGGCGATGCGGTCGTACGTGGCGCCGTTGTTCGTGAAGAAGCGCCTGGCCAGGTCTGTTCCGGTCGGCCCTGTTCCGGTGGTCATGGCCTCAGATCCCCCTAGCCCAGGCCAGCACCGCAGCCAGGGCCACGGCCCCGGCCAGGTAGCGCCAGTCCTCGAAGGTGATGTACACCCCGGCCCCGGCGATGAGGATGAGCGCATAGGCCCAGGTCTCGGCGCAGGCCTTCACCAGCTGGTCCGAGCCTTCCTCGATGCCATGCACGATGGGCTCGATGATCTGCCACACCGGCTCCGGCAAAAGCGAGCCCTCGGGATTGCCATTCTGGCCGTTTTGCGCAGGAGCAGCCCAGCGTGATTGCAGCTTGCGCCCGCACTTCTCGCAGGAGCGCGCGTCGTCCGGGTTCTTGGTGCCGCAGCTGGTGCAGATGATCATACGGGGCCGGTCCCGGCCTAGTACAGCGAAGCCGGTTGGAAGTACTTGGCGCGGATGGCGCCCATCTTGGCCTGGATGTCCGCGACGCGCTGGGCGCTCGAGGGGTGCGTGGACAGCCAGCCGGGCGCGTTCTGGCCCTTGCTCTTCTGGTAGCTGTCCATCTTCTGCCACAGGGTCAGTGCGCCCGCGGGCTCATACCCGGCCTTGGCCGCCAGGATCATGCCCACCTCGTCGGCCTCGGACTCCTGGGCGCGGCTGTGCGGCAGGAGCACGCCCACCTGCGAGCCCAGCCCGTAGGCCTGGTTGAAGACCTGGCTGGCCGCCGGGCTCACGGTGGACCCGAGCGCAATGGACGCCGCCTGGCCGCCCACCTGGGCCATGAGGGCCATGCTCATGCGCTCGCCGCCGTGGCGCTCCAGCGCGTGGGCGATCTCGTGGCCCATGACCGCGGCCAGCTCGTCGTTGCTGGTGGTCAGGCTCAGGATGCCCGTGTACACGAAGACCTTGCCGCCCGGCAGGCAGAAGGCGTTGACCACGTCCTTGTCGATCAGGTGGAACTCCCACTTGTAGTCCGGCCTGTTTGCGGCCTGGGCGATGCGCCGCCCCACGCGCTTCACGCGCTCGGCCTGCATCTCGTCGCGGCTTTCCCGCTCTTTCTTGAGCACGTCCTGGGCGGCCTGCAGGCCAAGGGCCGTCTCCTGGCCCTCGCTGATGAGCAGGAGCTGGCTGCGGCCCGTGTAGGCGGCGCGCGCACAGGCCCACAAGGCGAGGACGAGCAGGCCCAGGCCCAGCAGCAGGCCAACGCGTTTCAGGCAACGGTTCACGGCAGAAAACTCCTTGTCGGGCCTGGTCCATGCAAAATGCGGCCCCTGCATGGAAGGCCTATACGCCTGCCCGGACCGGGACTCAAGGGGGGCGCAAGGGCCAGGAAACCCAGGCAGGCCAAGGAACAAGGGGCCAAGACCTGGACAGGGCAGGGCTTAAAGGTGCCAGGGATCAGGCGGACGAGCCAGCTGCCCGGCCAGCGCTCAGACGCTCCCGCCCCCGGACATGCGCATAAGTTCGGCCTCGATCTCGGGCTGGCCCAGGCGCACACAGCCAGTAAAGGTCAGACCGTCGATGACGTCCTTGCGCACCAGGAAGTGCCGCTCGGCCAGCCGGGCCAGCTGCGGCCAGTGGGTGATGAGGATCATCTGCTGCTTTGCCGCCAGGCCGAGCAGGCGTTCGCCCACGCGTATGAGCGTGTGGCCGCCGATACCGGCGTCGACCTCGTCGAAGATCAGGGTGGGCTGGGCCGCCTCGGCCTGCAGGCCGGTGAGCGCCAGCAGGAAGCGCGAGAGCTCGCCGCCCGAGGCGATCTTGTCCAGCGGCCGCGGCGGCTGGCCGGGGTTGGGCACCCAGAGCAGGCGCCCGCGCTGCTCGCACAGGCTGCCGACGGAGCTGCCGGGGGGGCCGCTGTAAATCTCCACGGGCTCAAAGGCGAACTCCACCCGGGCGTGTTCCGAGAAGCCCAGGCCGGCCAGCTCGCGGCCCAGCCGATTGCTGAGGTCCTGGGCCGCGGCTGCGCGGGCGGCGTTCAGCGCGGCCAGGGCCTGGCCCAGGACCTTTGCGGCCTCGGCCTCGTCGCGTTCCAGACGCCTGGCATCCAGGCCGCAGGAGTCCAGGAAGGACAGGTTCTCCTCCACCTGTCGGCCCAGGTCCACGATCTCGTCCAGACCCTTGCCCAGCTTGCGCCTCAGCTTGGCCAGCTCGAACAGCCGGGCCTCGATGGCGTCGACGTTGTCGACGTCGTCGCCGCCCCTCGCACCCCCTTGCCCATCAGGGCTCAGGCGGCGGATGCGCGACTCCAGGCCGGACAACTGGTGCCGGTAGTCCTCGGCCGCGTCCTTGTCCGGCGCAAAGGCCGGGTCAAAGACGGCCAGCTGGTCCAGGGCGCGCGCCAGCTCGGCCACCTGGGCGGCCAGCGGCGTCTCGCCGAGCAGGGCCTCCAGGGCGCGGCCGCGGGCCTCGTCCAGGCGCTCGCGGTCCTTGAGGCCTGCCTTGCGCGCGAGCAGTTCGTCCTCCTCGCCGGGGTGCGGGGCCACCTTGGCGATCTCGGCGCGCTGGAACTCCAGAAATTCGCGCTGGCGCGAGAGCTCGGCCACCTTGGCATTGAGCTCGGCCCGGGCGGCCTGCACGGCGCGCAAACCAGCGAGCGCAGCGTCACGGTCCGTCAAAACAGAAAGGGCCGGCAGGAAGGCGTCCAGGATGCGCGCCTGGTGCGCAGGCTGCAAAAGCTTCTGCTGGCCGTGCTGGCTGGTGTGCAAAACGAGCCCGGCGCGCAGCTCGCGCAGGCTGTCCAGCGAGCCCAGGCGGTCGCCCACGAACACGCGGCTGCGGCCCGTGTCGGCCGAGAGTTCGCGGCGGATAATGAGTTCCTGCTGGGCCAGCCCGCCGTTTTCAAGCGCCTCCGGGAGCACGAACACGGCCTCGACCACGGCCTTGTCCTTGCCCGGCCGGACAAGGTCGGCGCTCATGGGCTCGCCGGTCAGAAAGTCGATGGCGCGCACGATGAAGCTCTTGCCCGCGCCGGTCTCGCCGGTGAGCACGTTCAGGCCCGGCGCGAACTCCAGTTCGGCGTCCTCGATGAGCGCCAGGTCGCGGATGCGCAGCAGCTCAAGCATTTTTGGCCTTGCGCCGGTGCGCGGTGGTCTTCATGTGCATGACGATGTTGTCCAGGGGCAGGGTGTGCAGATGCTTTCCTTTTCGGGACACATAGCCGCTCTCGAAGAGCCAATCAATGTTTTCCTCGGCCACGCCGTAGAGCGGGATGATCTGCCAGGCCAGCTCGCGGCCGCTGTCGAGCGCGCCCCGGAAGACGTCCCTGGGCCGGGTCTCGGAGATGTTCTCCCCTGGGCTGCAGGGCTGGCTGAACACGTAGTACTGGCGGCAAACAAAGGGCCGCAGCGGATACACCGCGCAGCGGCCGTCAACCAGGAAGGCGCACTCCCCCACCGGGCCAAAGCCCAAGAGCCGCTGCTTCAGCTCCTCCTGCACCGGCCCCTCCAGTATCTCCGAGGCATACCACCAGATGCCCAGCACCTCGAATTCGGTCACCGGGATGCACTGGTCAACGCAGCAGTTGCGGCAGCCCGGGCCGCAGGCCACCCCAAAGCCGCGCTTCTGCGTCTCCCGCTCCAGGTCCGCACGGGTGGCGGTGTCCGAGATGTGGTAGGCGTTCAAGAGCCGCACCAGCCAGGGGTGCCGGGCCTCGTATTCCGGGTAGCGTTCGCGCTGGCTCATGCGCCCGACCCTACCGCCGCAGCCTGGGGTCGAGCAGGTCGCGCAGGCTCTCGCCGAGCAGGTTGTAGCCGAGCACGGTGAACAGGATCGCCAGGCCCGGGAACACGGAGAGCCAGGGCGCGACCTCCAGCACCTCCTTGCCGTCGAGGAGCATGTTGCCCCAGGAGGCGTCCGGCGGCTGCACACCCAGGCCCAGGAAGGACAGCGATGACTCGACCAGGATGGCCCCGGCGATGCCCAGCGTGGCCGAGACCAGCACCGGGGCCAGGGCATTGGGCAGGATATGCCGGAATATGATGCGGCCAGGACCGGCCCCGGCCACCCGCGCCGCCAGCACAAAGTCGCGGCCGCGCAGACTGAGCGTCTCCGCGCGCACCAGCCGCGCCACGCCCATCCACGAGGTCAGGCCGATGACGGCCATGATGGTCACGAGGCTGGGCTCCAAAAAGGCGATGACCGCCAGGATCAGGAAAAAGGACGGGAAGCAGAGCATCACGTCCACCCCGCGCATGATGATCTCGTCCGTGAGCCGCCCGAAATAGCCCGCAATGAGCCCGAGCGCCAGGCCGATGACCGAGGAGATGCCCACGGCCACAAAGCCGACCCAGAGCGAGACCCGGGCGCCAAAGAGGATGCGCGAGAACACGTCGCGGCCAAGGGCGTCGGTGCCGAGCAGATGCCCGGCCGAGGGCGTGCGCAAGAGCTCGTCCACGTGGATGGCGTTGGGGTCAAAGGGCGCGAGGAGCGGGGCCAAGAGCGCGGCCAGGCTCATGCCGCCCACGAGCACCAGCCCGGCGGTCAGCATCCCGTAACGGTCCAGCCAGGTGGGCGGCCGCAGGGGCTTTTTCATCCCGGCAGAGGGCGCGCTCATGACTCGCCCCCCTGGCCGGAGGAGTTGCGGATGCGCGGGTCGGCCAGGCCGTAGCCGACGTCGGCCAGGATGTTGCCGGCAAGCGTCAGCACCGCGCCGAGCACAAGCGAGCCCATGATCAGCGGGTAGTCGCGGCTCATGACGGCCTGGTAGAAGAGCTGGCCCAGGCCCGGCAGGGCGAAGATGGACTCGATGATGACGCTGCCGCCGATGAGGCCCGGCACGGACAGGCCCAGGATGGTGATCACGGGCAACAGGGCGTTGCGCAGGGCGTGGCGGAAGATGACCACCCGGGCGGGCAGGCCCTTGGCGCGCGCAGTCAGAATATAATCCTGGCGCAGGACCTCGAGCATGCTCGTGCGCATGAAGCGCGACATGCCGGCGAGCGAGCCGAAGGTGTACAGAAAGACCGGCAGGGCCAGGTGGCGGCAGAGGTCCCAGACCTTGCCCGCGGTGGAGAGCTTCTCATAGCCCAGGCTGGTCAGGCCCGAGATGGGCAGGATGGGCCAGATGATGCCGAGCAGCAGCATGAGCAGGAGCGCCAGCCAGAAGCTCGGCATGGCAAAGCCGACAAAGACGACGACGGTCGAGATGCGGTCAAAGACCCCGCCTTGCCTCCAGGCCGCGCGCACCCCGATGGGGATGGCCACGGCCAGGGTCAACAGGAGCGAGACGATGTTCATGCCAAAGGTGAGCGGCAGGCGCTCCCGGATCTTGTCCCAGACCGGGCGGCCGTCACCGGACATGGAGCGGCCGAAGTCCAGCCGGGTCATGCGGCCGACCCACTGGCCGTACTGCACATATATGGGCTGGTCCAGGCCGTAGAGCTTTTCCAGGCGCTCGCGCGCCACGGCCGAGGCGCCGGGGTTGAGCGTGGTCTGCATGTCCGTGGGCTTGCCCGGCGCCAGGTGGATGACCCAGAAGCTGATCACCGTGATGCCGAAGAAGACCACGGCCACCCAGGCCAGCTTGGTTAGGATGCGCAGAAGCGTACGGGTCATTCGCGGTCCGTGGTTGGCGAGTGTTCCGGGGCGTCCCCGGCCGCTCCAGGCTTACGTGAAAGCGCCCGCAGAAGCAACGGCGGCCAGGACGCGCCAGATTTTTTCAGGCGCCGGGAAGTATTTTTGTTGACAGAATACCCCCCTGTTCGCTAGACATGCCTTCCCAACGACGTGGGGCTGTAGCTCAGTTGGGAGAGCGCTTGAATGGCATTCAAGAGGCCGTGGGTTCAATTCCCTCCAGCTCCACCAGAAAGATCAAGGGCTTACGGATAAAACCGTGAGCCCTTTTTCATTGCCTTGCGGAATCTGTCCCCCGCCTGTCCCCCAGCCGAGGCGCACGAACCAGGCGTCCGGGCGTGGCGATCGAGAATTATGATGCCCTGCGACGGGGCGGGGAGGAGCGGACGCGGGGGTACCCTACGCCCTCGTTAAGGGATTCCTTGGTGCCCACTCGCAAAGCTCATCAGTCTCCGCTCAAGTCGATTACCCCTTGCGGCTTCATGCATATTCCTGATACGTTCTACGCAATTCGTTTCGTCTATCCGGGAGCCCCCCAATGCTGTTCGGAAGCTATGATGTCACCATTTGCTTTGAAGAAGCAGCCATAATCCCTGACTACTCTGGCTCTATGCTCCGTGGAGCGTTCGGGGCGGCTTTGAAGACCACCATGTGCGGCACCCTGACCCGTGACTGTCGGAACTGCCGCATCGTGAGCCGGTGTCTCTACGCCAAGACCTTCGAACCTGTTGAGCCGCCAATCGCGAGCGCTCCGAAGGCCAACGCAATTCCGCCCCCCTATGTAATTGAGCCAACCTTGGAGCCTCGAAGGCGCTTTGAACCAGGCGAAACGCTAATGTTTCGGATTCTGCTGTTTGGCAGTGCCAACGACTTCCTCCCGTTTTTCATTCACGCTTTTGAACTAATGGGGCGTCGCGGCGTTGGACGTCGAGCCGAAGGGTCTGGCGGAGCTACTTTTTCGCTCCATTCGGTCACGCAGGAGCAAGACGAACCCCTTTACGATGTGAATACCGGGAGACTCCTTGCGGAACCAGTGACAACGAACTTATCCGTGCAGCCCGCAGGGGCTACTGGCCACGGAAGGCTCCGCGTCAATCTTATCACTCCTCTCCGGCTCAAGTTCATGAACCATCTGCAGGCCTCTCTCCCTTTCCATATCTTCGTCCGCGCGGCCCTTCGGCGTGTGTCTAGCATGTTCGCCGCCCACGGGGCAGGCGAGCCACCGCTCGACTACTCTGGGCTGGTCGCTCAGGCGGGCAGGGTCAACGTTGTCGCTAGCCACACACGCTGGCTCGACTGGGAACGCTATTCCAGCAGGCAGAAAACTCGCATGCTGCTGGGCGGAATTGTCGGACGCATTGAGTATGAAGGCGTCTCTCGCGAATTTCTGCCTGCCCTCGAGGTCGCCAGAACTCTGCACATTGGGAAGCAGACAACCTTTGGCCTCGGGCTTATGGATTTCGAATGGCAGGAGACGCGCCAGTAGCCCAATAACCATTGGCATGTTCACCGCCGACTACTCACAAGGCATCTCTTGGTAATCTAGGAGGAGCAGAATGGAACGAAGCGAGATGGAAGTCCTGGTACTTGCCGCATTACTCCATGACATCGGCAAGTTCGCCCAGCGCGCCAAACGGCCCAAGAGCGTAGCCATGGAAGGCGAGTATTGCCCGACCTACAAAGGTAGGCCAAGCCACACCCATGTGCTGTATACGGACTACTTCATCGAGAAGGACCTGCCGCTGCCGCAGGAGATGGAGGCGAACAGGTCAAGGATCGCCCGCATTGCTTCCGCGCACCACAAGCCTGCTGGAGACGTCCTCCTGGAACAAGCTCTTTGCCACGCGGACAGGCTTTCCGCAGGCATGGACCGCGCAGCTCAAGAGGAAGACTCCGGCGACTACATGACCGCAAGGCTCATCTCTACTTTTGCCCAAGTCCGCCTTACCCCGAGAACCTCTGAATTGACGGACCGCTATTACCCTCTGACACCAATCGACGCCGACCCATTCCCCGTGGACCTGGCTTCGGCCCGCAGCAAGTCGTACGCGGAACTATTTGAGTTGTTCCTGGCGGATCTTCGAGACGGTGCCAAACTGCCCCTGGACATGGGTGTCCGGCACTACATCGCCTCCTTCTCCTCCCTGCTGGAGAAGTACACATGGTGCATCCCCTCTTCAACCTACCGCAACGAGCTCGACATCTCCCTTTATGACCACGCCGTGACCACCGCTGCCATCGCCCAGGCACTGGCGTCCTTTCACGCTGAAGAAGGGGGGGGGCCAGGAACAGCGACGCGGACAGCGGAGAAGTTTGTATTACTCGGAGGCGACCTTTCAGGCATACAGGCCTACATCTTCGGCATCGAGAAGTCG
>JANXYI010000103.1 GCA_025350085.1 Deltaproteobacteria bacterium | reverse complement strand
CCAATTTCGTATGCAATGTACAGAATCCGCACCGAGTAGGAAAGGAGGATACATGAGCATTTACTTCGATGACCAAGGCAACATACGCAAGGAGCTGCTGGGCGAGGAGTCGGAGAAGATCGCCAAGTCCCTAGTGGTGCTCCGACATGACGGAAGGCTTGACGACCGAGGGTCCATCAAGTCCGCCCAGCTTCGCAGGTTTTACGGGGACCTCAAGGGGCTGGAAAAGAAGTTGGAGTTCAAGAAGAATGATACAAGCCAGGTTGATCCGTTTCTCGCCATCCTGCCGTTGGTCAAGATGGTCAAATCCAAGGTTGCGTATGCCTCTAACCCCAAGAATCCGAAAGTTCCACCGGCCTTTGCCGACTGGCTGAAAAAGCATGTCGACGCTATCGAAACAGAACGTGATTTTAACGCGTTCATGCTCCACTTCGAGGCTGTGGTCGGTTTCTGCTACGGGCAGGGCATGAGCAACTCCTGAAAGAGGGCACATAAATGAAACTCGAAAAGATCAAGCATCTTAACGGAACGCTTAATGTCCTGTCCGGACTTCACATCGGTGCGGGCCGGGATGTCATCGAGATCGGCGGCATGGACCAACCCATCATCAAGCACCCCATAACCAGCGCCCCCTACGTACCGGGGTCATCCATCAAGGGCAAGATGCGCTCCCTCTTGGAGATCTATTACTTCATCAACACTCCAGGAACGCGGAAGTTCGTCGGAGAGGGCAAGCCGTGCGGGTGCGGCGAGCGGACCTGCCCGGCCTGTGTGATCTTCGGAGCGGCGAGCGACAAGAAGGACATCAACATCGGCCCCACCCGCCTCCTGGTTCGCGACGCCATGTTGAGCAGCCACCACCAGGATCTGTTCGACAAGGGCGAGCTGCCGATGGAAGTGAAGTACGAGAACATCATACACCGGGTCAAAGGCGTCGCCGAGCATCCCCGGCCTCTCGAGCGTGTGCCTGCTGGCGTGACCTTTGATTTCAGCATGTCTTTCAAGGTGTTCGAGGGCGATGATCCCAGCTTCCTTGACTACGTGTACAAGGGGCTCCGGCTCATCGAACTGGACGCCCTCGGCGGTTGCGGCTCGCGCGGCTGCGGACAGGTTCGCTTCGACAACCTGGCTTGCGATGGCCAGAAGGTTGATCTGGCCAGCCAGAACCTCGACTAGGAGACGGCCATGCCTCTCTTGCGCTATACCGTGACCCCGCGCGGCGCGTTCGGTACGCCCATGCGCAGCGACACTTTACACGGGCACCTGCTCTGTGCCGCAGGTGAACTGGACGGATCAGAAGCTGTGGGTGAAATCATCCATCGCTTCGATTCCGGATCGCCTCCTTTTGTCTGCTCTTCGGCCCTGCCGCAGGGGATGCTGCCCATGCCTTGCCTGCCGCCCATTCCACGCCGGGAGTTCCAAGCCCGCTATGGAGACGTTTCCGGGCCTTTTGGCGGTGATCTCTTCGAAGCCTTGAGCACATACAAGGCGTTTCGAAAGTTGCCCTACGTCCCCCAACTCGTCTGGACCGATCTGCGGAGCTGCATGAGCGCCGCAGACCTGTTTGAACGCTGGGCAACGGAGACAAAGGCGGACAAGGAGGCGTTCAAGCCCAGACCAGCCCAGCGCGGGGATGCCTGGAAAGTGGACCATGTGGAAGCCCACAACAGCATCGACCGCAACACTGGATCAGTGCTCCAGGAAGGCGGGTTGTACCTCTCTGACGCGACCTTTTATGGCAGCAGGGTCAAGCTCGACCTCTACGTCCGAACCGAAGAGCCTGAACAGTTCGAAAGGCTCATCAGGCACATCGCGGAAACGGGTTTCGGGCGTGACCGCAGCACCGGCAAGGGCTGGTTCGATATCGAGCGCGACCTGTCCTTTGACGCAGTGCACCTGAAGGGCACGGGCACGCACCGCATGAGTCTCTCGGTGCTGTCAGCCCAGGACATGTCCGAGGTGCGTGGCTGGTACAGGACATTCCCCAAGACAGGCAGAACCTGGGATGGCTTCGGCGAGCACAACCCGTTCAAAAAGACATTCCTGGCCCTTGAGGAAGGTGCGGTGCTCGAGAGCCTGCCCGCCAAGGGTTATGTGCTTCACGGGGTGCACGCCGATCCCAAGGTGGTGCAGGTTACCTGGCCACTGACCATCGCACTCACCCTCCAGCCCACGGAGGCAGCAGCATGACACGCTTGCAGGAACAAGTGGCCTTCATACGCCTCGAGCCACTCACACCGGTGCACATCGGCGCAGGCGAGACCCTGGATCCGCTGTCCTATGTCATGCGCGAAGAGGACGGCATTCCGTATCTCTATCCCGTTGATGTCGCGGCCTGGGTGGAAGCCCAGGGCAACCCGGCGGAACTAACCACGCTTTTTGGAACCAAGTCGCTGACCGAGATCCGGGCGTATCTGGCCAAGGAGCTCACCCCGGTTCTGGACATCTATGGCGGCGCGCCGTCTCGGGTCTACTCCCGCGAGATATTCAAGAAGTACTCTGACGAGCTGCGTCCCCAGGGCAGCCCGAACCAGTTGCTCATCAGCCCGGCCCAGAAAAATCCCGTGACCGGTGGCCTCGCCATCCCCGGCTCCTCCATCAAGGGGGCCATTCGCACCGCCGTCATCGACTGGCTGGACCAAAACTGGGGCCTGGGGCTGAAAGACGCCACCAACAGAGACAGACAAGGGTACGAGAATGCCCTTGAAGCGGCTTTGGGCAAGATCTCCGACAATGCCTTCCGCGATCTCAAGGTGGGCGACTTCCCTGCTGGACTCGGCGAGTCCTTCATCGTCACGGCCAAGGAAGTGCGCAAAACCGAGAATCCACAGAAGACCGGCACCCCGAAGAACGACTGCGAAGTGACCCTGTCACGGATCATGACCGGGGAATCCTATGCTCTGTTCGGCAAGGTGGCCGTGGGCAGCCATGATGGCGAAAAGCGGGACACCGTGCTGACTGTCTCCCAGGGAGGCAGGAAGCAGTCCTGGGATCTGCTCGGCCTCATGGACCTGTGCAACAAGTTCTACAGCATCCGCTACCTGAAGGAGCGGACTAAATTCTACACCGCACCGCACCTTTCGGCCACGGCAAAGGCGCTCAAAGATGTTGAGCAAGACCTTCTTCGTCCCGCCGCTGATGCCATGATTCTACGGCTTGGGCACTACTCTCATGTGGAGTGCATGACCGTGACGGACAACCAGCCCAAGACGAGGATGGTCCAGGGCCGGGAAATGCCACACGGCACCACGCGCACCCTGGCGGACGGTAAGTTCCCATTCGGCTGGGCCAGGCTTTCCGTGGTCAGCGCGGATGAATACGCCCAGGCCTGCGCTCGGCGCGAGGAGGCTGACGCAACGTTTCTGAGTAGGCGTAGCGCAAAGCGGCAGGAAGTGCTCGACATGCGGGAAGCCGAGGAGCGCCAGCGCCAAGAGCGCGCGCGGCAGGAACAGGAGCGACGCGAGGTTGAGGAACGGGCCAAGGCCGCCCTGGAAAAGATGAGCCCGGAGGAGCGTCAG
>JANXYI010000078.1 GCA_025350085.1 Deltaproteobacteria bacterium | reverse complement strand
CCACAAGCCAGAGTTCGTCACGGCCCTGGGTGTCGTTGGGCACAGCGGCCACGGCCTCCACTGCGCCGTCGGTGATGAGGCGCGAAAAGGCGCAGACGTCCTGTTCCGGCAGGTAGGTCATGGCCACGAGCACGCCGTCGGCGCGCACACAGAAGAGCACCGGGTCCGGCTCCTGCACAAAGGCCAGCTGCACGAACCCCGGCCCGGCCACATGGGCCGAGAGCAGGGTCAGGTCGCGCGAGGTGCAGGCATCGGCCTCGAAGCGGTAGGCCATCTCGCGCACTTTCTTGCCCGAGCGCTGCACGTAGAGCGTGGCCGGACCTGCCGGGCAGGACTGCTGCGCGGCCGCGCCGCTGGTGCCCTGGCGGTCGGCCTTGACCCCGCCCGGGGTCACGGGCGTGTTCAGCGAGCTGCCGGACACGGTCCACTCGCCGCCGGTGGTGCCGACCCAGAGCTTGTCGCGCGGGGCCAGGAAGCAGATCCGTCCGCCCTGCTGGGCCGAGAGGGTGATCTCCAGGGCGTCGTCGTCCAGCGGGTCGGAGCCGGGGTCGGCAATGATGCGCTCACCCACCGGGAACTCCTCCCAGCAGGCCGCGTTCAGCGCGCCGCTGGCGTCGCGTACGCTCTCGATCTCCGAGGAGGCCCCGGGCGCGTCCCTGAAGGTGGCGCGCAGGGAGCCGCTGGACGCCGTGAGGATGCGCGTCCCGGTATAGCGGTAATAGCGCGGGGAGGCGCTTCCGCCTGCGTCGTAGACATCCCCGCCCAGGGCCGAGCCCTGGCTGAAGGAGTCGCCCGCGAGCATGAGGAAGGTGTCGCCCGCCCGGCCGTCGGCGCGCGCATCGCCCGAGCCGTCGGCGATCTCGAAGTCATCCCAGCCGCTGAGGGGCACCTCGCGGGTGCACAGCCGGAAGTCGCGGTGGCTGGATGTGCGCGAGAACCACAGGGTGAAGGGCTCGTTTGGCGTGGCCGCGAACACGAGGCGGTCCTCGTGCAGGCAGCACAGCCCGGGCCAGTTGCCCTCGCCCCAGGCCTCGGGCTGGGCCGAGAGCGCCAGCCCAGCCAGGGCAAAACCGCCGTCCGAAGTGCGCGAGAGAATCTGCGGGGCCACCTGCGGGTGGGTCAGGACCAGCTCCTGGCGGTCCTGCACGGCGCGCAGCTCGTTCAGCTGCCCGGCCGTATACGGCGTGGCCAGCTCCAACAGGCCGCCGCCTGCGGCCAGCACACGCCCGCCGTCCGAGAAGAAGCGCAGGACTCCCTGGCCCTGGTCATTTTCGCCAAATTCCAGCATCCAGGCCCGGCCCTGGGCGTCCTCAAAGGGCAGGAGCGTGGAGCGGGCAGCGTGGCTCGCGGCATCGGCCACATAGCGCAGGCCGCTGCGGCGCGTGACCCCGCCGTGGGGGTGCACCAGGAAGTTCTCCAGGGTCTGGCAGCCGTTGAAGTACTTGGCCACGTCCACGCGGCCGGAGAGCCGGGGCGAGAGCTCCCCGGAGGTGAAGTTGGTCAGGATCAGGGGCACGAGGGACATGGGGGCCTCCGCTGTTTAATAGTCGAGCCCGGAGCCGCCGCCCAGGCCTCCGCTGAGCACCTGGCCGCCCAGGCGCAGGAGCGAGCCCAGGCCATCGTCGCTGGCGCGGCTGCGGCGGCCGGAGAGGCGGATGCTCTGGGCCTGCTCGGCCCCGCTGGCCAGGATGTCGGCCATGCGCTGCGACGAGTCGCCCAGGAGCTGTCCCAGCTGTTCATCCTGGGCATGTTCCAGGCCTTGCAGGGTCAGCAGCGAACTGCCCGAGAGCTCGAGCCCGGACCCGGCTGCGGCCACCCGGGCCCTGGCCCGGCGGTGCTGGTCCTCCTCGCGCAGGGATTCGGCCTGCTCGCGGGTTCTGCGCTCCTCGCCCTCGGCCTGGCGCTTGGCCTGGGCCTCGGCCGCCTGGGCGCGGACCTCGGCTGCCTCGCTGGCGCCTGAATCGCCGTTGCCGCTGTTGCCGGACAAGACGCCCTTCAAGATGCCTGTGCCGACATTGAGGGCCAGGGGCATGACCGTGCTCACTCCTTCCATGTGCGAAACCTCCCGTAGAGATTGTGGGTTGCCTGGCCGGACTGCGCGGGGCTGTAGCCGGGACAGCAGCCCTCCAGGGTGAAGCCCAGGTGCCGGGCGAAGCGGGCCGCGCGCTCGTCGTCCGCGCGCACGTGGGCCTGCAGGCGGTGGAAGCGGCCCTCGCGGGCCAGGCGCACGAGCAGGAGCCCGGCCAGCCGGGCAAAGGCCACGGGCAGGACATCCACGCCCAGTCCGGCCCAGCACCAGCACTCGCCCACGCCAGGCCAGAAGCGCACCACCCCGCCGCAGGCGATTGCTGTGCCGCCACTGAGCGCCGTCCAGGCCGGACCCGCGGCATGGTAGGCCCGGGCCAGCTCATCAAGCGGCGGCAGCCCGGCCAGGGCCTGGACCGCGCCGGGTCTGAGGCAGAGCTCCGCCGCATGGGCGGGCTTGAAGGGGGTGGCTCTGAGCAGGGGGGGCATGCGGTCTCCTGAAGGGCAAGGGTTGAAGACAATTCGGACCCGGCGCGGCCCGGCTGGGGCAGAGTATAGCCCCGGTTTATGTCAAAGGACAAAAATACCCTGTTTTTGGCCGGTAAAAGGACAAAAATACCCTCTTGACAGGGTTTCAGGCCGGCTGCTTCAGAGGAAGCAGGAACTCAGGAGCAAGGACTGCCCGGCGACGTGGAGCAGCCGTCCAGGCGGCACTGGCGCGGCCAGGGGACGGGCTGCGCGGCCCTGGACGCCGACACCAGGGGCAAAGGGCGCGGCCGCAAGACTTCCGTCACGAACAACGGCAGCGTGTGGGCTGTGGCTGGCAGGTGTGGCTGGCGGGGTGGCGGTAACGGCAGGGGGAAGCGCCTTGGACTGGGGCAGGGAGCTCCCCAGAAAACGCGCAAAAGCCCCCGGCCGGACGCTTGGTCCTGCCGGGGGCTTTTGCCAGCGCAGCGTGCGCCGGGCGGGTTTACTCCACCGTCACCGAGCCGTGGCCCAGGAAACGCTCGGTCTTGCGCGCGTCCTCGGCATTGGCATAGGGGCCGACCAGCACACGGTAGAAGCGGCCCTTGCCGTCGAGCTTGGCCACCACGACCTTCACGGGCAGGCCCTTCTTCTCCAGGTGCTGGGCGCGGCGTTCAGCCTTGTGGCGCGACTGGAAGGAGCTCTCCTGGATGGCGTAGGCGCCCTGGGCGGTCTTGCGCTGGAGCAGGCCTGCGGCGGGCCTGGCTTCTTCCATGGTAGCGGCCGCGGGCGGGGCGGCGGATGGGGCCTGCTGGAGCTGTCCGGCCTTGGCGTCGGCCAGAACCTGGGCGGCCTTGAGGTCCGGGTCCTGGCGCGGGGCGCCCTGGGCCAGCACCGCGGGCAGCTTGCCGGTGCCCTTCTGTTCCTCCAGGGTGGCGATCCCCTGGCCCTGGCTCACCTTCTGGAAGGCCATGTCCAGGAGCTGACGGGTGACCGCGGCCCTGATCCCGGCGTTGCGCGCGCCGAGCACCACGGCCACCACGCGGGTCTCGCCGCGCTTGGCCGTGACCACGTTGTTGTAGCCGGAGGCGCGGACGTAGCCGGTCTTGAGGCCGTCCACGCCCTCGTAGGAGGAGAGCAGGCGGTTGGCGTTGTGGTGGTTGTGGTTGTTGTGCACGTAGGTGGTCATGGAGTGGAAGGTCAGGGCCTGGGGGAAGCGGCGCAGGTAGCTGGCCGAGAGTTTGAGCATGTCGCGCGCCGTGGTCAGCTGGCCGTCAGCGGGCATGCCGTTGGGATTCTTGAACACCGTGTCGGCCATGCCGAGTTCGCGCGCCTTGGCGTTCATGGCCGCCACAAAGGGGTGGCAGTCCTCGCCGCCGGAGAGGTGCTGGGCCAGGGCCACGCAGGCGTCGTTGCCGCTGGCCACGGCGATGCCCTTCATGAGTTCGCGCACGATGACGCGCTCGCCGCTCTTGATGTTCATGCGCGAGCCGCCGGCCACGGTGGCCTCCGGGGTCACGAGCACGGGCTCCGTAAAGCTCAGGCGCTTCTCCTGCATGGCCTCGAAGGCCAGGTACAGGGTCAGGACCTTGGTCAGCGAGGCCGGCGGGATCTGCTCGTCGGCATTCTGCTCGTAGAGGATGCGGCCCGAGCCCAGGTCCATGGCGATGGCCGACTTGGCGCCCAGGGCGCCTGTGGCGCGGCTGGCGGCCGCCTCAACCGGGCTGGCCCCGAGCATCACGAGGAGCATGGTCAGGAAAACGACTCTGCTTTTGGTGCGCATGGCTTCCCACAGGTTTTGAAATTGTCCCGGCCCGCACTTGGCATCAGGCGAGCCTAGGCACTATAGCCCAGGGGTGGTCCGGCTGGCAAGCACAGCCCCCTGGCAGGCCTCACACGCTCTTGGCCCTGGTCTCCCTGGGCCCGCGCAGCGGCGCCACAGGGTTGTCTTCAACATCCGTGCCGGGTCCGGAGGCTTCTCCGTTGTCCGGGCCCACCCATCTTTTCAGGCCACCCGGTCTCGCCCCCTGGCCGGGGCGCCCGGCCGTGTTGCCCGGGGGGGCATTTTTCTGCCTTTTGCATCTGGCGACCGAACCCGTTCCAGGGCCCCCGGGAATTGCTATAGTGATTCTTTAAGAAATGTCTAGGCTTATTTTTATGCCTCCGTCAACCTTTTGCACCCAAATTTCCAGGAAAATGAATCTGGACCCGACAAGAACAATTCTTGACAACCACGGGAGTCAAGCCTACATCGCAATAGAGCTAACCCCCACTCCCAACAAGGATTACGTAACTCCATGATGCTGTCCTGCCCGCCACCTCTCCCCTACCCTCCGCGCGTGCTCATCGTCGAGGACGAACGCATCATCGCCATGGCCACCAGCTTGAACCTGAAGCGCATGGGCTGCGAGGTGGTGGCCACGGCCGCCACCGGCCAGCAGGCCGTGGACTACGCCGTGCGCAAGAAGCCCGACGTGGTGCTCATGGACATCATGCTCCAGGGCCCCATGACCGGCATTGAGGCCGCGCGGCGGATTCGCGATGCCAACCCGGACATGCCCATCATCTACTGCACGGCCTACACCGACGTCGGCACCAGGGCCCAGGCCGCCCAGACCAAGCCCACGGCCTTTCTGGGCAAGCCGCTCAACTACCTGCATCTCAAGACCCTCATCGACGAGCTGGAATGAACGGGCGCGCGCCAGGGACCTGGCCAGGCCTCCCGGCACGGCTGCGGCTCCTCCTGCTGGCGGCCGCGCTGATGGCCGTGTTGGTGGCCATGTCGGGCGGCCCGGCCCTGGCCTCGGGCGCGCTGCCCTGGCTGGCCCCTGGCCAGCAGGCCAACGCCAGCGCCGCCAGCCCGCCCGGCAGCAATCCCACCAGCAAGCCGGACCAGAAGCCCGCGGCCGACCCGGCCGCCATCCCTGATGATGCCGCCGCGCTGGCCCAGTACGAGGTGCTGCGCCAGTATTTCCGGCGCCAGATAACCCTGGCCGAGGATTTCCCGCTGGTCTTCTCGCGCCGCGTGCGCGACGGCGAGACCGTGGCCTTTCTGTCCATGGTCGAGATGCAGCGCCGCCGGGGGCTGTTGGCGCGCTTTCGGGCTGCGGAGGTGGATCTGTCAGGGCTCACGTTTACGCGCGGCACCGCTGACCCGGACCTGGCGCGCATCCGCGTCACGGGCCGGTACAGCTTCTCCATGCCGCCCCAGGTGCAGGAGACCATAGAGGAAGACGCGCTGTTCGTGCTCTTGCCCGAGCTGGGCGAATGGAAGATCTTCGAACGCCGCGAAGGCTGGCGGCCCTGAGCCTCTAGCCCCTACACGACCGCTCTTTTTTGTCCCGTGGCCTGCCCTGCGACCTGTCCGATGGCCAGGTCCATGTCTGTCCTCCCCATGTCCTGACCGGCGTCCTGACTGTTGCCCTCGGGCAGGGCGGCCAGGGGCTGGCCCGGCAGTTCCAGGTCCGCGTCCTGCGGGTTCTGGCCCTGGGCTCCGGCCACCACCACGCGGTTGCGGCCGTTATTCTTGGCCAGGTAAAGGGCCCGATCGGCCTGAAGCACCAGGTCCTGGGCCGAGGCGCCGGGCAATAGCGCGGCCACGCCCGCGCTCACGGTGAGGCGCAGGCCTTGTCGGCCCGCACTGGCCGAACTTGCCGGGCTGGCGCGGAAGACGCGGTCGGCCACGCGCTGGCGCAGGCGCTCGGCCAAGAGCGCCGCCTGCTCGCGGCTGGTGTGCGGCAGGATGACCACAAATTCCTCTCCGCCGTAGCGCGCCGGATAGTCCGAGCTGCGCAGGCCCTCGCCCATGAGCGCGGCCATGTCCCGCAGCACCTCGTCTCCGGCCTGATGGCCGCAGGTGTCGTTCACGGCCTTGAAATGGTCCACATCCACCAGGATGAGCGACAGGGGCAGGTCATAGCGGCCATGCCGCGCGGCCTCGGCCGCCAGACGCTCCTCGAAGCTGCGGCGGTTGCCGATCTTGGTCAACCCGTCGCGGTCGGCCATGATCTTGACCTGACGGTAGAGCAGCGCGTTGCGCAGGGCAAGCGCCAGATGATTCACGCAGGCGTTCAGCGTCTGCACCTCGTCCTTGGCCAGGCGCAGACCCTTGTCGGTCAAGAGCGCCAGACAGCCGAAGCCCTCGCCGCCCACGGACAGGGGCAGCAGCAGCAGCCGTCCGGCAGACAGCGCGGGCGCTGGTTTGCGGTTGCGTTCCGGGGTCAGGCAGACGTGGCGGTATTCCGAGACCTTGGCCCCGGCCTGGCGCTCGGTGGCCTCGATGAGGGTCTGCTGCCACTGGGCGCTTTCGGGCGGGGTCAACAGACAGGGCATGTACAACTCGGCCTCCAGGCCGGAGCCGTGCTCGGGCCGGGACCAGAAGGCGGCGGAAAGCGCCGTGAGCGGCAGCAGGTTCTTGAGGTCGCTCCTGGCCTTGGACAGGATGGTGGTCGGGTCCAGCGAGGCCGTGGCCCGGGAGAGCACACGGTTCAGAAAGCTCAGGTGGTTGCTCTTGCGCACGAAGAGCTCGCGCTCCAGCGCGATCTCCTCGGTCTTGCGGCGCAGGTCCGCGGTGAGCGAGTCCATCTCGCGCAGGCGCAGCAGGGCGTCGCGCACCTTGAAGCGCGTGAGCGGGGCGCGCACGGCCGTGACAAAACCCTCGGCCAGCACCTGCTCGGTCTCCAGGGTCTCGGCCTCGGCATCCAGGACGAGGATGCGGCGGACGCCGTCATCCTGGCAACAGGCCGAGCGTCTGTTTTTTGACAACCCGAGCCAGACACGCCAGGGCACCCAGGCGGCCTGGGTGCTGCCCTCGGAGCCGCGCATCCAGGCCACGGCGTCGGGCGGCAGATTCCGCAGGCTGTAGCCCGGCCCGGCAGCGGTCTCGATAAAGGTTGCGGCGTCTGGCTCAAGTCCAAGACCCCACATGATTTCAGGATGTTCGGTGCTGTGCATGGTCCTCAAGCCTCCCTAGGGATGGATGCGTGCGCCTGGGGAGATGCAAGAACCACTCCGCGGCATCTTCCGCACAGCCTGTTCGCGCGCAGGCCAAAACCGGGCCCCGGCTTTGACAAATGAGGGCAAGTATGGCTTGGTCCAGGCATGAAAAAGCCCGGCGTCTTCGGCACCCTGGACCCCTTTCTGGAGACCGGCCCCGTGCTTGGCCGCCGGGTGGCCAATGCGAGCTTTCTGCGCTTCCTGCTCGCGGCCGACCCCTTCGAGTCCTACCACTTCTTCCTGTCCGACAGGCCCCTGCGCGAGTCCCTGGCCGGGCTCCTGGAGGGACTCGCCCCGGACATCGCGG
>JANXYI010000026.1 GCA_025350085.1 Deltaproteobacteria bacterium | reverse complement strand
ATCGCAGGCTGAAAGGCCGAGGGCGGCAAAGAGGCCTCCGGGGCCTACGCCTCCCTGCCTGCAGGCCTGCCGCCGTTACTCAAGGCATACCGCATCCACGCCAAGGCCGCGCGCCTGGGCTTCACCTGGGCCACGGACCAGGACGCCCGGGCCCAGTTCGATGCCGAGTGGCGCGAATATGAAGAGGCCTGCGCAAGCGGCAGCCCGGAGCAGATGGAGGAGGAGTTCGGGGACGCGCTGTTCACGCTGGTGGAGCTGGGCCGACGCCAGGGCATCAAGGCCAACGCGGCGCTTGACCGGGCCAACCTAAAATTTCTGGCGCGCTACGAGCGCATGGAGGCGCTGGCCCGGGAGCGCGGCCTGGACCTGCTGGACATGCCCATGCAGGACAAGGACCGCCTCTGGGACGAAGCCAAGCAAGGGGTCAAGGCCGAGGCCAGGACTTAGGCTCTAGCCCTCGGCCGCGGTGGGCGCCAGCTCGACCTTGTTCACGGCGTGGCGCAGCTCGCGGATGATCTCCGCGTCGGAAACCGGGTCGCGGATGACGATGGAGCCCTGCTGCCTGTAGCGCGGGGCCAGGTTGTTCAGGGTCAGGGCGTAGATGTCCTGGATGTCCAGGTAGCTGGGCCGGTAGTCCAGGTGCTCGGACAAGACCTGGGGCATGAGCTTGATCACCCGCAGCTCGTTGCGGTTGCGGATGTTCGTCAGCGGGACGCCCAGCACTTCGTACTTCTTGTGCGCCATGCCGCACCCTCCCTGGGGTTGGGTTGCGCCGCAACCTGGCCCGCAAGCTGCGGACCCGGCGGATCACGTGTTTCTTCTATCCGATGCGCTTCGGCCGCGCAAGCCCTAGGCCCCGGAGCTGATGAAGCTGGCCGGGAATTCCTGCTTCAGGCTGCGCAGGGCCTCTTCGGCCTGCTGGCGCTCCTCGAAGGACGCGGCCTGCACGGCCAAAAGCTCCTTGCCGCCGCGCACCACCCGGGTGATCCGGGCGCTGTTAAAGCCGGACTGCACCAGCTTCTGCTGTACGCGCCGCGCGTTGTCGTCCTGCGTAAAGGCGCCCACCTGCACGGCATACTTGCCGCTGTCAGCCTTGGCGATGGCCTGAGCCTTGGGCGCGGCCTTGGCCGCCACAAGGCTCTCCGTCTTCTTCTGGGTCTGGGCCTGGACCTTGACCTGGGCCTGCGGCCGGACGGACTCCTCGACGGTATTGCGCTCGATGATATCGCGCTCGACGATCTGCTTCGGACGGCGCGGCGGGACCTCGCTCGCGGCCACGGCCATGGTCTTCACCGAGGCCCCGGCAATGGCCGGGTTGTCGCTGACGCCGTCCACGCGCACTCGCGCCACGCCGTTGTCGGCCATGCCGAGCAGCCGCGCCGAGGCATAGGACAGGTCAATGATGCGGCCGTCCACAAAGGGGCCGCGGTCGTTGACCGTGAGCTCAAGCTCCCGGCCGTTCTGCAGGTTGGTCACGCGGACCTTGGTGCCGAGCGGCAGGGTCTTGTGCGCGGCGGACACGCTGAACATGTCGTAGACCTCACCGGTGGCGGTCTTCTTGCCGTGGAAGTCGATGCCGTACCAGGAGGCGGTGCCGACCTCGGAGTAGCCCAGGGCCGACTGGATGGGCCAGTAGGTCTTGCCCATGACAGAATAGGGGCTGGTCTTCGGATCAACGAAGCCCGGGCCCTTCTTGTACACGACCTGGGGCCGCTCGGAGGCGCCCGCCACCTGGGTCGGCCGCGTGTTCTGCGGGGCCTCGGACTGAATGCGCAGCGAATCCATGGGCAGGTAGGCGCACCCGGTCAGGGCGAGCAGGGACACAAGGGCGGCGAGTCTGGGCAGCTTCATGAAAGCCTCCGTGCGGACGTAGGATACGTCTCCCCTCCCAGGGTTCCCGCCAGGGTCCGGACTCCTTCCGAACGAAATGCGCAGCATGGCGGGTACGCACGTTTGCTCCATCGTACAAGATGCAGCAAAACTTTAGACGCGAATCAAGGGACCTTGGATACACCCTAAAATTGGTCTGGTCGAGTGTATTTATCATTGAAATCGCGTGGTCAAAAATTGCCCAGGTTCGAACTGCTTTTCCCTTGACATTGCGGGGGAGAAAGCTCAAAGTTGGCCCTCAATTGTCGCCAAGGCCGGGCGCCTGTTGCCCCCGGAACCCAAACGACGCTAACGACTTATCATCATTTCAGGAGCTTAGATTTTTATGCCCAAGTCTATCTATGTCGGCAACATCCCCTTCAGCGCCTCCGAGGAAGACCTCCGCAACATGTTTGGCCAGTTTGGCGAGGTCATGTCCGTGAAGTTCATCAACGACCGCGAGACCGGCCGCTTCCGCGGCTTCGGCTTCGTGGAGATGGACGACACCTCCGCCAAGCAGGCCATCGACGCGCTCAATGGCAAGGAGATCGGCGGACGCGCCCTGCGGGTCAACGAGGCCCAGGAGCGTCAGCCCCGCCCCCGTCGCGACTACTAGTCGCGCGAAAGCGCCGGCAAGACATACCCGGCTCCCCCTACCCCGTCCCGCCGCTGCGGGACGGGGTTTTTCCATTCTGCCCCGGCCCCCAACGTTCCGGCCAGATGTCCCGGCCAGATGTCCCGGCGCCAGTGCCCGTAACGGGCTCACTCAACCGTTCCCCCCGGGACAGGGTTCGCCTTCCCGGTTCGTAAAACCGTGACAAGTCCCCCGGACATGATTAGTTTCCTGAACTGTTAGAGTTCCTCACCCCGCAACACTCGCCCAAAGGAAATTTTCGCCCATGAAGAACACTGCACGCAACGAGCTCCTGCGCAACATCGCCATCATCGCCCACGTCGACCACGGCAAGACCACCCTGGTGGACGGCCTCTTCCGCCAGAGCGGCGTGTTCCGCGAGAACCAGCAGGTCAGCGACCGCGTCATGGACAACATGGACCTGGAGCGCGAACGCGGCATCACCATCGCCGCCAAGAACTGCTCCGTCACCTGGAAGGGGGTCAAGATCAACATCATCGACACCCCGGGCCACGCCGACTTCGGCGGCGAGGTCGAGCGCTCGCTGGCCATGGCCGGCGGCGCCATCCTGCTGGTGGACGCCAGCGAAGGCCCCCTGCCCCAGACCCGCTTCGTGCTGAAGAAGGCACTGGACGGCGGCCTGCCCGTCATCGTCATCGTCAACAAGATCGACCGCGCCGACGCCCGGCCCGAGGAAGTCTTGAACGAGGTCTACGACCTGTTCATCGACCTCGGCGCCGACGAGCACCAGCTCGAATTCCCGGTGCTCTATGCCATCGGCCGCGACGGCATCGCCCAGACCACCCTTGAGGGCCGCGGCGAGAACCTGAACCCGGTCTTCGACTGCATCCTGAAAAACATCCCGGCCCCGGCCTTTGATCCCGACGCGCCCTTCCAGATGATCGTCTGCGACCTGGGCTACTCCGACTACCTGGGGCGGCTGGCCATCGGCAAGGTGGTCAACGGCGTGGTCAAGTCGAGCGACTCCATGGTCTGCATCGGCGAGGACGGCACGCCCAAGACCCTCAAGGTGAGCAAGCTGCAGGTGTACGACGGCGTGCAGCTCTCGGCCGTGGACGAGGTCCAGGCCGGCGACATCGCGGTTTTGG
>JANXYI010000458.1 GCA_025350085.1 Deltaproteobacteria bacterium | reverse complement strand
GCGCGGCCATTTCCGCCTGGGCGCGGACGACCTTACGCGCGCCCCGGCCCACGAGCGCAGCCGCCTGGGTCTGGTGCGCACCTTCCAGAACCTGGAGATCTTCTCCAACATGACGGTGCTGGAAAACGTCATGACCGGAGCCCACGCCCGGCTGCGCGTGGCGAATTGGCAAAGTCTCCTGCGCACCCCGGCCTCGCGTGCCGTTGAGGGGAAGATCCGCGAAGAGGCGCTCGCTGTGCTCGATTTCGTGGGCCTGGCGGACCTGGCCGGGTCCCCGGCCCGGGACCTGCCCTTTGGCAAGCAGCGCCTGCTCGAGCTGGCGCGCGCCCTGGCGGCCCGGCCCCGGCTGCTGTTGCTCGACGAGCCCGCGGCCGGGCTCAACATGTCCGAGACCCAGGCCCTGGGCGCGCTGATCCTGCGCGCCCGTGAGCATTTCCGGCTCTCCATCGTGCTGGTGGAGCACGACATGGAGCTGGTCATGGGCATCAGCGACCAGGTCCTGGTGCTCTGCTTCGGCCAGGTCATCAGCCAGGGCGCCCCGGCGATGGTCCAGCGCGACCCTGCGGTGATCAGCGCCTACCTGGGCGACGACGATGACTAGGCAAGAGGACTAGCGATGGGAACCGAGATGCCCGCACGACTCGAACCGGACGGCCCGCTGCTCAAGATCACCGGCCTGGACGTGTTCTACGGCAAGATCCACGCCCTGCGCGGGGTCAGCCTGCGGGTGCGGCCGGGCGAGATCGTCTCGCTCATCGGCGGCAACGGCGCGGGCAAGACCACGCTGCTCTGCACCATCTCCGGGCTCATCCGGCCAAGCGCCGGGACCATCGCCTTTGACGGCGCGGACATCACCCGCCGCCAGCCTGAGCGCATCGTCGCGGACGGCGTGTCCCACGTGCCCGAGGGCCGGCTGATGTTCAGCCCGCTGTCCGTGGCCGACAACCTGCGCCTGGGCGCCTACAGCCGAGGATCGGGCGCGAGGGAATCCGTGGCCGAGGACCTGGCCAAGATCCTGGAGATGTTCCCGGTGCTGCGCGAGCGCAGAAAGCAGGCCGCGGGCACGCTCTCCGGCGGGGAGCAGCAGATGCTCGCCATCGGCCGGGCGCTCATGGCGCGGCCCCGGCTGCTCTTGCTCGACGAGCCGGGCATGGGCCTGGCCCCGCTCGTGACGCGCGAGATCTTCCGGCACATCGCGAGCCTGCGCGACCGCCTGGGCCTGACCGTGCTGTTGGTGGAGCAGAACGCCCGGCGCGCGCTCAAGATCGCGGACCGCGGCTATGTGCTGGAGACCGGCCGCGTGGCCCTGGAGGGCGACAGCCGCGACCTCCTGGCCAACCGCGACGTGCAGCGCGCGTACCTGGGCCGCGACCTCGACGCCTGAGCGTCACACCCAATCCAGATTTTCAGGAGCCCGGGCCGTCCTTGTCCCTGCCGGATGCCTCGGGATGGGCGGCCAGGGAGATCTCGTCCGCGATCTTCGCGGCGTGCAGCAGGCCCCAGGCAATGAGGCCCGCAACGCAGGCGATGAGCAGCGCGAGCGACGAGCCGTGCCAGAGCCCGGCGAACCAGCGCCGCATTTCTGTCATCATCACCGCTGACTTGCCCCCAAAGTATTCCAGGCTGCGCTGGTAGGAGCGCGAGTCCTCGGCCTGGACCTCGTCGATCTGGCCGCCCTCGGTGACAAAGCCCACGCCCTGGCCGGAACCCCCGCCGTCCGTGGACGTGGCGTAGACCAGGGACGCCAGGACCACGCCCAGCAGCAGCACCGCCACGGCGCACAGCCGCAGCAGTTCGCCGCGGGACCTCTGTCGGGTTGTGCCTGCTTCCATGCCCCTCACCGCCTCACAAGCCGAGCAGCCTGCGGCCGGCCAGCCCGGCCACCACGACCAGGGCCGCGCCGCTGAGCGCCACCGTGGTCCCGGCCCCGATGGCGTGGGCCAGGACGCCCGCCAAAAGCGCCCCGAAGGGGGCCATGCCCATGAACATCATGGAGAACAGGGCCATGACCCGGCCGCGCAGGCTGTCCGGGCAGAGCATCTGCAGCAGGGTGTTGGCCGAGGCCATGGCCGTGATCATGCAGAAGCCCACCGGCACCATGAGCAGCGCCGAGAGCCAGAAGTGGCGCGACAGGGCAAAGAGCACCAGGCCCGCGCCCATGCCGAGCATCCCGAAATAGGCGAAGCGCCCGATGCCCGGGCCCTCGCTGCGCATGGCGAGCAGCAGCGCGCCCGCCAGGCTGCCGCAGCCCGTGGCCGCCATGAGCAGACCCAGGCCGCGCGGGCCGCTGTGCAGGATCTCCTCGGCGAACACGGGCATGAGCACCACGTAGGCCATGCCGATGACGCTGGCGATGGCCAGCAGCAGGAGGATGGTGCGCACCTCCCTGGTGCGCCAGGCGTAGCCGAAGCCTTCGCGCAGGTGCTCCACGATGGAGCCGGTCTTCTCCGGTGCGGGACGTTTGGGCATGCCCATGTTCAGCAGGCAGACGATGACCGCCAGGAAGCTCAAGCCGTTCAGGGCGAAGCACCAGCCCTCGCCCACGGCGGCCAGCAGCACACCGGCCACGGACGGCCCCAGGATGCGCGCGGCGTTGAACATGGAGGAGTTGAGGGCAATGGCGTTGTGCAGGTCCTTCTTGTCCACCAGGTCGATGACAAAGGACTGGCGCGTGGGGATGTCCACGGCGTTCACGATGCCGAGCAGCACGGCCAGGACCATCACGTGCCAGACCTCGATCAGCCCTGCCAGGGTGAGCCAGGCCAGGACAACGGCCTGGATGAGGGCGCAGGTCTGGGTGGCCACCAGCACGGAACGGCGGTTCAGCCTGTCGGCCATGACCCCGCCGAAGATGGACAGGGCAAACAGCGGGAACTGCCCGGCAAAGCCCACCAGCCCGAGGCTCAGGCTCGATCCGGTCAGCCGGTACACCAGCCAGGACTGGGCCACCTGCTGCATCCAGGTGCCCACCAGGGAGATGAACTGGCCAGTGAAGAACAGGCGGTAGTCGCGGTACTGGAAGGAGCGTGACAGGGCCTGCCAGGCGGCCTGCGGAGTCTGGCCCAAGGGGCGGCGAAGGCTTTGGCCGGGCATTGGTCCTCCTCAAGCCGGGTCGTGGGGGCGCGGTCCGGCCCACCTTGGCCGAGGCGCCCGGCTTTGTCCACACCCCGGCCTTGCTGCCAGTGACCAGGCCCGGCGTATTCCCGGCCTGTGCAGCCGGTGCCCAAATATCTGAAATTCCCGTGGCGTTCCGGTTGATTATTGGGCCAGCCCGGCATAGGGTTGCCCCAGTCCATGCTTGTTGTTCATGGTGTTGTTCATGCTTGTCCATGTATTTGGGGGCGGTTCACACGCGGGCGGCGCTGCTGGAAAAGGGACGCGTTCGCGCAGCCTCGTCAAGAGGGGTCCTGCCATGACCGAGACGCTCATGAGCGTTGCCTTGCTGCTGATCATGCCGCCGCTCTTGCTTGGCGTGATCAACAAGACCAAGGCCTGGTTCGGCGGCCGCGTCGGCCCCCCTCTGCTGCAGCCCTATTTCGATATCGCGCGGCTCCTGCGCAAGGACATGGTCATCAGCCGCACCACGTCCTGGG
>JANXYI010000451.1 GCA_025350085.1 Deltaproteobacteria bacterium | reverse complement strand
CCGGGGCTGGGCCGACGAGGGCGGCTACGAGTCGGACTTCCTGAACATCCGACGCTACCACCGCCGTGCGCGCGGGGTGCTACGCATCGAGGACGTGGTGGGTGTGTACGACGCCGGGCGCGGGCTCGACGCAGGGGGCCTGAACGAGCGCCAAAAACGCGCAGAACAAACAGGCGCTTAGCGACAATCTTGCGCTGCGAGCGCAATCTTTGCACGCCTGTGGTCCACAGCGCCTGGGCCCTGAAACAAATAGCCACTGATAACGGTGTGTTATGATTTGGCACGGGCTATGCTTTACTGCTCCTGTCGCCGCAAGGCGCTGAAAACAAAACGGCAATCGGCTTAAAGCAGTACTCAAACCCTGAATTCCCGCAAACAACCGCAAGGAGCCAGATCATGTTGAAGAAGTTCGCCGCCGCCGCCCTGGTGCTCGCGCTCGCCGTGCCCGCCTTTGCCCAGGGCCCGGCGTCGTACACACCCACCACGTCCTCGATGCGTAGCACCCCGCGCGCACGGCGGTGGTAGCGTCGGATGTTCAGGAAGTCCGACTCGTAGCCGCCCTCGTCGGCCCAGCCCCGGCCGCGCACCACGGCCAGCTCACGCGCCAGGCACAGGCACAGCGGGTCGATGTTGCCGGGCCGCACGGCGTCCGCCACCGGGTCGGCTCCCTCGGGCGCCGGGCGCGGCAGATGTGGCACCTCAAAGGCCCGGCTGGTGTCGATGCGCCCGATGATCATCTCCTGCTCCAGGTGCGGCAGAAAGCTCGCCAGCGCGTTCTCGGTCAGCATGTTGTCGTCGTCGAGCAGCAGCAGGTGGCTGCCGCGCGCAGCTTTCATCAGCGCATCGCGGATGTGGTTGCCGAAGCCGCTCACAATGCCCTCGGGCCTGGGCAGCACGGCAAAGCGCAGGTTCACAAGCGTGCTGGCCGGGCGCTCGCCCTCAACCCCGTCAAAGCCCACGAGCATTTCCACCTGCGCCGGGTCAAAGCCCGTATGCGTGTGCGCATGCGCCGCCCCGGCCTCCACGCTCGCAATGGCCTGGGCCAGGGCCCGCGGCCGTGTGCCGATGCTCGGCGTGATGACCGTGAAGAGCAGTGCTGGCTCACTTGACATGGAGCACGACCTCCTCATGCCTGGGCGTGCGGATGAACTGGGCCGCAATGAGCGAGCACACGGACAGGACCACCCCGCCCACGAAGACCATCCGCGCGTCCCACAGCCACAGCGCCCCGCCGATGATCGGGATGACCACTGCGGCGATGTGGTTGATGGTGAAGCCCACGGCCAGGGTCGGCGAGATGTCCTGGGAGTCGCCGATCTTCTGGAAATAGGTGCCCACGCACATGGCGAAGTTGAACACCAGCTGGTCCACCACGTACAGACAGGCCACCAGCCACTTGGAGTCGGAAAAGGCATACACCAGGAAGACCACGCTGACCACCGCGTATTCCAGGGTCAGCAGCGCACGCTCGCCGAAACGGTTAATGGCGCGGCCGATGAGCGGGTTGGCAAAGACGTTCACCGTGTTGTTCAGGATGAACAGGGCCGTGATCTCGGTCACGCCCAGGCCGAATTTCTTGACCAGCAGGAAGATGGCGAAGGTCATGAACACCTGGCGCCGGGCCCCGGCCAGAAACGTCAGCACATAGTACAGCGTGTACTTCCGGCGCAGGAACATCTTCTTGCGTTGCACGGGCACGCCCTTGTGCGAGGGGTCCTGGGTCAGGGCCCACAAGCCCGCCACGGCCACCACGCCGCCCAGGATCAGGTACACCCCGGCATAGTCCATGTACCGCGAGGCCAAGAGCACCGTGAGGCCGGCCGCAATGTTGCTGATGCCCGTGACGCTCCGCAGCCGCCCGAAGACCAGCGGGGCCTGGGAACGGTCGAAGTACTGCAGCGTGAGCGACATGTTCAGCGTCTCGTAATAGTGGAACCCGAAGCTCATGACGAGTGTCGTGGCCGTGAGCCCCCAGAAGCTCGGAAACAGGCCGGTCAAGCCCACGCCCAGCCCGAGGGTCGTGATGGCCAGGGCCACGATGCGGTGCTCAGGCAAAACGAGCAGCACATAGACCACCAAGAGGGCCAGAAAGCCCGGCACCTCGCGGATGCCCTGCACCAGGCCGACCTCAAAACCGCTGAAGCCCGCGCGCTCCACCGCGAAATTGTTGAACAGCGTGATCCAGCCCTGCATGCCGATCTGCGAGGCTGCGGTCAGGATCATCAGGAAAACGAGCATGCGCCGGGCATGGGCTGCGGTGAGCGGGGCTTGGACAGGGGGAGACTCGGGCACGTGGTTCCTTTGGGGGGGACCGGGGGGCCTCAGGCCCCCCGGCCGCCGGAGGCTATTCTCTTCGTCTTACGCCAGTGTTTCCGTG
>JANXYI010000428.1 GCA_025350085.1 Deltaproteobacteria bacterium | reverse complement strand
CTGGCGGTGATCATCACCCCGGCGCCGTACCCCAGGTGCCGGATGGCGAAATAGCAGACCGGGGTGGGCACCATGCCCAGGACCAGCACGTCCACACCCGTGTTGGTCAGCCCGGCCACCAGGCGCTCCTGGAAGCCGGGGGAGGTCAGGCGGCAGTCGCGGCCGACCACGGCGCGGGCCTGCCCGTGCGCCAGGAAATAGGCCCCGCAGGCCCGGCCCAGGTCCTCCACCCAGTCGGCGTCGAAGTCCTGGCCCACGATGCCCCGGATGTCATAGGCGCGAAAGACGCGCGAAGCTTTCTGACCCATGGTCCTCTCTGCTGGCTTTCGCCCCTGCGCGGGCAAAGGGCCGGTTATGCGCGGCGCCGGGTGCGCGGCGCGGTCGTTGCTCGTGTGCACCCGTAGCACAGCAGGTGCCGGGAGGGAAGCCGCCCCCCTGGCCTGTGGCCGCGGACGTGCACCTATCGTGCAGTATTTTCGGGGAAAGATCATGTATGCCAGGCAAAGCACACATACGCTGTGGACCGTGCAATCCACTGCACCACCTACCTACTTAAATTTGTACACCGCGTATTGACAGAACCGCAGAAAGATATATTTGCTTCATCGCACTCATAAATCGGACTCATGCATGCCCAGCGTATACAGGAACAGAAGCAACTACAGCCTTTCAATGGGTGCAAGCCTACGGGTTTCTGCTTGACGCCGGAGACGGATTGTAATTATTGATGTCTCATCAGGACGAGTCTGCGCACCGGCGATATAGCAAACGTGTTTTCTAGATCACACAATATAGATGGAATAATATGGAGGAGTTACAGTGGCCAAGTTAAAAAAGAAGTGCGACGAGCGCCTTGAACGCTGGTTCGAGGAGGCCATGGAGCGCATCAAGAAAGCCACTGGGGCGCGGACCCAGGTCCAGCTCGCAGACGTACTGGAAGTCCGCCAATCCAGCATCTCGGATGCCAAGCGGCGTTGCTCCGTGCCCTCGGACTGGTTTCTCAAACTCTACCGCAGCCATGGCCTGAACCCCAACTGGCTGTCCGACGGCCATGAGCCCGTGTACCTGAACGCAGCCAAGGGCCACGTCAGCGCCGAAAACCTGCTGCGCGAGACCCCGGCCGCCTATGGCCGCACCCATGCGCGCGGCCGCGTTGTGCCGGTCTCCTCCATGGTCGGCGCGGGCGCCGAGGCCGCCACCTGGCAGCCCCAGCCCGTGGAGGACCTGACCATCCCGGAAACCTTCTTCCGCCCGAACCTGCAGGTGCTGCGCGTGGACTCCGCAGGCATGGAGCCGCACATTCTGCGCGGGGCCTTTGTGGGCGTGGACCAGGACCAGCGCCAGCATCCCGACGGCGACCTCTGCGCCGTGCACTTCCCCCACCAGGGCCTGCTCATCCGCCGCGTCTACTACCAGGACGGCCAGTTCGTCCTGAAGGCCGAGGACAAGGCCCACGCCGACCTGCACGTGCCTGCCGCCGAGATGGCCGCGCGCACCGTGGGCCGCGTCGTCTGGGTCATCCAGAGCCTGGCCCCGCAGGCCTAACGGCCCCGCCCTTGCCCAAACGGCCCCCTGGAGTGATCCGGGGGGCCTTTTTTTTGCGCACGGCGTCCGTCCGGAGGCAACGCCCCGGCTTCAAACCTCCATCCCGCCACGACATCGCGGCCTGGGCATGGAACTTGCTATATACGGCAGCATGGAGGACGCCATGAACGCCCAGATCGAAGCCCAGCCCCTGCACAGCCTGCCCACGGAGCTGTACCGCGTCTACGAGGCCACGGACCCCTTCCATGCCCGTCCCTACCGCCTGGCCCTGTGCCTGGCGCGCGAGAAGACCCTGCTCGAGGACATCAGTTCCGGCCGCAGGCTCCTGCGCCTGGGCCGCGTGGTCATGGAGACCCGCGAGGCGGCCCTGGCCTGCGCGGGAGCCGAGGCCCTGTACCTCTGACCAGCCGCGCGGGCATGGCTTCCCGGCAAAAATAACGCTGTCAGGCCTTGATTTCCCTGCCCAGTGGGAACAGAATGCCAGCCTGATATCCGTTCTTGTCTGGAGGCTCCATGCGTTGTGTCCTGGCCGTCCCTGTCCTGGCGGCAATTCTCGTCCTCGCCCTGGCTGCGGCCTGCCCGGCCCAGCAATACGGCGCCTCCGCGCCCCAGCCCGTTCCCCAAGACCTGCAGACCCCAGCCGCGCCGCCCATCCCCGAGCCCGGGCCCGGGGCCGTCGACCCGCGCGGCACCAGCGCCCCGCCGCCCTTCGTGGAGCGGCCCGCCGCCAGGCCCCGGCCCGCGCGGCCCGACCTGACCTTTGCCGCCAGGCCCGCACCCGCGAACTTCCGGGGCCTGTCCTGGGGCACCCCGCTGGACAAGACCCAGGGACTCTCGCCCGTGACCAAGCCCGTGACCCTGCCCGGCACCTACTTCCGCGTTGACGAGCCCCTGCGCCTGGGCCAGGCCGAGATCCGCTCCGTGGCCTACTACTTCCCCAAGGGCACGCTCACGGGCGTGGGCATCCTCTTCGAGGGCCAGGACAACTTTTTTCTCCTGAAGGACCACCTCATCGAGCTCTACGGGCCGGGGCGGCAGATGGGCGACCGCTACGGCTGGACCTGGGACCATTTCTTCATCGACCTGCGCATGCGCGGCAACGCCGGCGAGCTGCGCTACACCTTCCAGCCCTGAGGCGACGCGGAGAACGGCCATGGCTGACGACGCGAAGACGCTGCGGACTCCGGGCACCCCGAAAAGGGCCATTGCCCTGCTCTACGCCGCCAGCCTGCTGGCCCTCTTCGGGGTGCTTCTGGCCGAATTCTTTGTGGCCTACCAGCTGCTGGCCGACCACCCCAGCCACGCGCCAGGGCTCATCAAGGAGACCTACGGGGCCATGCTCCTGGGCGTGGCCCTGCTGGCGGTCCAGGCCGCGCTGGTCTACGTCGGGCTGTTTCGTCCCGTGCGCGAGACCAGCATCGAACTCATGCGCCTTAGGGACGCCCTGGACCAGCACAGCCACCACGACGAGCTGACCAAGGTCCTGAACCGCATGGCCTTTGACCAGATGATCGTGCGCGAACTGGAGGGCCTCAAGCGCTATGGCGCGGGATTCTCGGGCATCATGGTCGACGTGGACGGCTTCCGCCATGTGAACGAGTCGCTGGGCTACGAGGTCGGCGACCAGGTGCTTTACGAACTGGCCCAGATGCTCAAGCAGCACATCCGCAAGGCCGACTGCATCTTCCGCTGGCGCAGCGGGCGGTTCCTCATCCTGGCCGCGGGCATCGGGGACGAACAGGCCGGGCTTTTCGCGGACAAGCTCGCGGAGCTGGTGGCCAGGCACGGCTTCCGCCACGGCGCGCACATCACCGTGACCCTGGGCACGGCCGAGGCCCAGGCCCAGGACACCCCGGAGACCTTCATCTTCCGGGTCAAGACCGCGCTCTCCCTGGCCAAGGACAAGACCCGCGCGGCCGCGGCCTGAGCCCGGACAGGCTTTCGCACCAGCGCGCAAGGAGAGGGAACATGACCGACGAGACCAACGCCTGCCAGGCCCAGGACCAGGCTGGAACGCCCGCGGGCAAGACCGCCGAGGAGTCTGCCGTGGTCCTGTCGCACCAAGTGCTGCCCAACGACGCCAACCCGGCGGGCAACGTGCATGGCGGCGTGATCCTGAAGCTCATCGACACCGCGGCCGGAGTTGCGGCCATGCGCCACGTGCGCGGCTGGGCCGTCACCGCCAGCATCGACCGCACGGATTTCCTCAAGCCCGTGTACGTGGGCGAACTGGTGACGGTCAAAGCCAGCCTGAACATGGTCGGCCGCACCAGCATGGAGATCGGCGTGCGCGTGGAGGCCGAGAACCTGCTCACCGGCGAGGTGCGCCACACCAACTCCGCCTACCTGACCTTCGTGGCGCTTGACGGCCTGGGCTGCCCCAGGCCCGCGCCGCCGCTGATCATAAAGGGCGAGGTGGCCGAGCGTCGCTACCGCCAAGCCCTGCGCCGCCGCGAGCTGCGCCGCCAGGCCATCGCCGAGGAACGCAGCGAGGACAAGGGCTGACCCCGAGCCCCTATCGGGGCCCGTTACGTCCCACGAGATATGCTGGTACGGATGTTGCTATCCTCCGGGAGGTCACTGAACCTTCCCCTGGAGGCGACCATGCACATCCTTCCCAAAGCTCCCTGGCTGTCCGTGCTGCTGCCCACGCGCGGCCGCCCGGACAAGGCCCTGCGATTCCTTGAGAGCCTGCTCGACACCGCCAGCGATCCCGCCGACGTCGAAGTCCTGCTGTACATCGACGAGGATGATCCCCAGAGCCTGGGCATCCGCCTGCCCGGCCTGAACGTCAAGCGCCTCTGCGGCCCCCCGGGCGTGGGCCTGGGCGTCATGACCAACGTGCTCTACCGGGCCGCGCGTACGCCGTACATCCTGCTCTGCGGCGACGACAACGTCTTCCGCACCCCGGGCTGGGACGACATTGTCCGGGCCGAGTTCGCGCGCTTCCCCGACGACGTGGCCCTGGTCTACGGCAACGACCTGTTTCAGGGCGAACAGATCTGCACCGCGCCCTTTCTCTCGCGCACGGCCTGCGAACTCATGGGCGGGCCCTGCCCGGCCGTGTACAAGAGCTCGTACATCGACACGCACCTGCTCGCCGTGTTCGCACACCTGGAACACCTGGGCCACAAGCGGCGCATCTACCTGCCCGACCTGGTCATCGAACACCTGCACCACTTGGCGGGCAAGGCCGAACTGGACGACACCTACGCCAAGCGGCCCATGTCCGGCGAGGAAGGCCAGGCCCTGTTCCTGGGCCTGGAACCTCTGCGCCAGCGCCAGATAGGCGCCCTGGCCCGGCATATCCGCTACCACGCCCGCAAGGCGGCCTAGGGGCTGAAGAAAAGAGAATAGCCTCCGGCGGTCAGGGGAGTCCAGTCGGAGTGCCACTCCTGACACCCATCTTCAAGCCGAAGGGCCGGAACGAGTAGAAACTCGGTCCGGCCCTTCGGCTTGTATGAGGGG
>JANXYI010000413.1 GCA_025350085.1 Deltaproteobacteria bacterium | reverse complement strand
GCGGCCGACCTTGCCCATGTCGCCCATCTTGGCGATGCCGACGACCACAGTGCAGAAGATGATGGGGGCGATGATCATCTTGATCATCTTGATGAAACCGTCGCCAAAGGGCTTCATCTGCCCGGCGAAGCCGTCCTTGCCAGGCAGAAGGATGCCCAGCAGGATGCCGATGCAGATGCCGGTGATGACCTGGAAGTAGAGGGATTTGTAGATCGGTTTGCCTGCCATGTCTGTAGCTCCTGGAACGTTAGAGGAAATGCGTCTAACCCCCTAAAGGCAATTGCCGTGCCAAGGGGGCCGGGGGCGGCTTCTGCCGCTCATGCCGTTGAATTACAGTGTGTTATGGTGGGGTACGTAGCTCCGGAGCGGGTAGGGCCGGGCGGGCGAAATGTGTGGCTGCGCCCCATGTGTGGCGCCACACTGTGTGGCGGGCGCCACAGTCCCGGGTCAGGACAGGCCGTGGCGGTCCAGGTTGCGGTAGAGCGTGCGGCGGTCGATGCCCAGCAGGCGCGCGGCCAGGGCGCGGTTGCCTTTGGCCTGGGCCAGGGCGCCCGTGAGGTCCTCGGCTGTGAGCCCGCGCGAGCCCGGTCTGGGCAGGGCGGCAGCGGCGCGTCCGGGCCGGGGCAGCAGCATGGGCCGCAAGAGGTCCGCGGGCAGGTGCGCGGTGGTGATCTCCCCGCCGGAGCAGAGCACGCTGGCGTGCTCCAGCGAGTACTTGAGTTCGCGGACATTGCCCGGCCAGGGGTGGGTCATGAACAGGCGCATGACCTCGTCCGAGCACTTGGTGATGTTCTTGCCGAAGGTGGCCTGGAAGTGGCTGATGAAGTGCGCGGTCAAAAGCGGGACGTCCTCGGTGCGCTCGCGCAAGGGCGGCAGGTGGATGACCATGACCTTGAGCCGGTAGTACAAATCCTCGCGGAACTGGCCCTGGCGGATCTTCTCCCGGAGGTTCACGTTGGTGGCGGCCAGCACGCGCACGTTGGCCTTGCGCGTCTTGGACTCGCCCACGCGCTCGAACTCCTTGCGCTCCAGCACACGCAACAGGTTCAGCTGGATGCGCGGGGAGATGTCGCCGATCTCATCCAGGAAGATGGTGCCGCCCTCGGCAGCCTCGAAGCGGCCGATCTTGTCGCGGATGGCGCCGGTGAAGGCCCCGCGCATGTGGCCGAAGAGCTCGCTCTCCAGCAGGCTCTCGGACAGGGCCGAGCAGTTGACCTTGACCAGCGGGCCCTTGCTGCGCGAGCCGCCGAAGTGCAGGGCCTCGGCCACCAGCTCCTTGCCCGTGCCGGACTCCCCGGTGATGAGCACCGTGGACTCCACGTCCGAGAGCTGGTCCAGCACGCCGTAGATGTCCTGCATGATCTTGCTCTTGCCCACGATGCCGCGGTGGGAGTGCAGGTCGGTCAGGCGCTTTTCCAGGTCGGCCAGCCGCGTGATGTCGCGGATGACGAGCACCGCGCCCGCGAAGTTGTTCTCGCGGTCGAGCAGGGGCGAGCTGTTGATGACCACCACCTTGCCCGGGGTGTGGCTCTGGCATTCCACGCGGTGCTCCAGCACCGGGCGCCGGGTCTCGAGTGTGGAGCGCAGCACGGAGAAGCAGGCCCGCTTGCACGAGCCCGAGAGGCCCACGAGCGCCCGGCCCGGGCTGAGCTCCGAGCCGATGCAGCAGACCTCGGAAAGCGCCCGGTTGGTCTGGATGATGCGCATGTCCGTGTCCACGGTGATGATGGCGTCCGGGATGGAACGGAACACGGTCTCCAGGTTGGCGCGCAGGCGCTCCTTCTCGGCGTTGATGCCGCGCATGGCCTGCTCGGTCTCCACGCGGTCGGTGATGTCCTGGACCATGGGCAGGAGGTACAGGGGGCGGCCCCCGGCGTCGCGCACCATGCCCGCGGACAGGTGCACCCAGACCTCGTGGCCGTCCTTGTGGATGTAGCGCTTGTCCTGCTCAAAGGACTCGACCTCGCCGCGCAGCACGCGGCCGTACCGGAGCACGCTCTCATCGCGTTCGTCCGGGTGGGTGATCTCGGCAAAGGTCAGGTGCTTCAGCTCGTCCTCGGAGTAGCCGGTGATGCGGCAGAAGGCCTCGTTGGCGCGCAGGAAGGTCGAGTCCAGCGCCACCATGGACGCCCCGATGGGCGACTGGTCGAAGGTGTGGCGGAACTTCTCCTCGCTCTCGCGCAGGGCCTGCTCCACCTCTTTGCGCGCGGTGATGTCGATGTTCAGGCCCTCGATGTACAAAAGCTCACCCGTGGAGGGGTCGCGCACCTCGCGCGCGGTGAGCGAGATCCACTTGAACGAGCCGTCCTTGCACTGGAAGCGCGTCTCGAAGTCCTTGATGCGGCCCTTTTCGCGCAGGATGCCGAGCATGGTGTCGCGGTCGCGCGGGTCCAGGTAGAGCTGGCTGCGCAGGTCGCGGAAGTGCCGGATGAGCTCCTCCGGGCTGGCGTAGCCCAGAATCTCGGCCAGGGCCGGGTTGACCATGAGGAAGGTGCCGCCGGGCGTGGACTGGAACACGCCTTCGATGATGTTCTCGAAAAAGCCCTGGAAGCGGGCCTCGGCGCGTTTGAGCCCCGAGAGGTCGGTCAGGGTGAGCAGCAGCAGGTTCCGGCCGTCCTGGGGCAGGGGCCGCGAGGTCAGCAGCGCCGGAATGGGAGCGCCCGAGGCGCCCTGGACGCGGCACTCCCGATTGTCCACCCCGGCGGCCAGCTCGGCCAGGGACATTTCGCCTGGGGCGAACAACCCGGACAGGTCCGGCAGCGCGTCCGTGCGGCCCAGCAGTTCCTGGGCCTTGGCGTTGGCCGTGAGCACCCGGCCCGTGGCCGCGTCGAGCACGAGCACACCCGCGTCGACGGCGCTCAGCAGGTCCAGGTCATGGGCGCAGGGGCCGGACATGGGCTTACGCGCCTTCCTGCACGGGGGGCTCAAGCAGTGTCAGCAGGTCGGCGGGCGCGGCCAGCAGGTGCCGCGCCCCGTTTGCCGTCAGCTCGGCCTGGTCGCGGAAGCCCCAGAGCACACCCACCGGGAGCATGCCTGCCCCGCGCGCGGTGCGCATGTCCGTGGCCGAGTCGCCCACAAAGGCCATGGCCCCGGGCGTGAGTCTCAGCTCCGCGGCCAGGGCCAGGGCGCCCGCCGGGTGCGGCTTGTTCGGCACCTCGGGGCGCGCCCCGCGCACAGAAGCAAAGGGGAAGCCGGGGAAAAACTCCTGCACCGTGAGGTCGGTGTAGTGTTGCGGCTTGTTGCTGAGCACACACAGGGGCAGGCCCTGGCTGCGCAGGGTCTGAAGCAGCTCCGGGATGCCGGGGTAGGGCCGGGTCTTGTGGTTCCAGCGGCGTTTGTATTCGTCCACCAGCAGGGCCCCGGCGCGCGAAAGCGTGGCCTCGTCGCGGTCGGCCTCGGGCAGCATGCGCCGCACCAGTTCGGGCACGCCCAGGCCCACGAAGAGGCGAAAGGCGTCCACCGGGTGCGTGGGCAGGTCGAGCGCGGCCAGCGCCGCGTTGCCGGAGTCGGCCAGGTCCTCCAGGGTGTCGAGGAGGGTGCCGTCCAGGTCGAAGATCAGGGCGCGGGGATGAACGGTCATGGCACTCCTTTGAGCGGCCGGGCAGCAAGGTCTGCGGCCAGTTTTGGATGTACACGCATGCGCGCGTTGGCACAAGAGGGCCGGGGAAGTGCTGGCCAGCCCGGGGCGTACTCTTGCCTGAGGCCCTTGCTTGGAAGGGGGGTTCGTGGCATGACCGGGCCATGCCCAAGCCCTTCGTGTTCCGCCTGGAAAAGGTGCTCGAATACCGCCGTCAGCTGGAGGACCAGGCACGCATGGCCCTGGCCCAGGCGCAGGCCAACCACCAGGCCCAGGAGGCCGTGGTGCTGGACATCGAGACGCGCCTGGCCGCGCACGTGGACAAGGGCTTCGGCCCCAAGGCCACCCAGCCGGACATCTGGCTGTGGATGCAGTACCGCCAGGCCCTGGAACGCGACCTGACGGCGGCGAAGACCGAGCTGCAACGGCTGGCCCTGATTTTGCAAAATTGCCGCCAGCAAGCCGTCCTCCGCTCCAGGGAGAAGAAACTCCTGGAAAAACTCAAGGACCGGCAGGCCAGGAAACACCATGTCGCCGAAAACCTCGCAGAGCAGAAAGAGTTTGATGAGATGTCCACGCTTCGCCATGAGCCCCAAGATCCTTAAGGTGCTCCTGGTCCTCGTGGCCGTGGCCGCGCTCAAGCTCACCGTGCTGGGCAGCCTGGGGATGGAAACCTGGCGGCAGCTCCAGGCCGAGGGCCTGTTCCCGCTGGCCAAGGCCCTGGCCGCCACGCCCGCCGAGCACACTGGCCCGGCTGCCGTTGCACCGGCTGCGGACTCAGCCCCGGCCGAGCCGGACATGCTGGCCCAGAGCACCATCCCGGGCGTGAAGGTGCCGGAGACCCAGGAGGCCCGCAGCCTCAAGCGCCGCGAGGACGAGGTGGTGGCCAAGGAACGCGCGCTCGTGGCCATGGAGAAGAGCGTCGACGACAAGCTGGCCGAGCTCAAGCGCGCCGAGGCCTCCATCAAGAAGCTCCTGGACGAGGCCGACGTGCTCAAGGACGCGCGCATCAAGCGCCAGGTGGACACCTACATGGCCATGAAGCCCAAGCAGGCGGCCGAGGTGCTCTCGAACATGGACCAGGAACTGGCCGTCAAGATTCTGACCGGCATGAAGCCCAAGGTGGCGGGCGAGATCATGACCTTTGTCAAGACCGACAAGGCCGCCAAGATGACCGAGGCCATGACCAGGGTCCAGACCCCCCTGCAGGGCCCGTAGCACCCATTCAAACGATCCCCCCCAGCCCCGCCAGGGAGTCCCTCGTGGACGCCCTGGCGGGGCTGTGCTACGAGCGGCGAATGTCGCGCATCAAGCTCATCCTGGCCTACGACGGCACCGACTTCGCGGGCTGGCAGCTCCAGGCCCGGGACCGCACCGTGCAGGGCGAGGTCGAGGCGGCCATCGCCAAGATTGCCGGAAAACGCCTGCCGGTGCAGGGCGCGGGCCGCACCGATTCCGGGGTCCATGCCCTCGGCCAGTGCGCCCATTTCGACGCCCCGGAGCAGCTCTCGCGCATCCCCTGGCGTGTTTCCCTGAACTGCCTCATGCGGCCCGACGTGCGCGTGGTGGAGGCCGGCCCGGCGCCCTATCCGCGTTTCCATGCCCAGTACGACGCGCTGTCCAAGATCTACGCCTACACCCTCTGGCACGACCGCGGCTTTGTCGACCCCATGCGCCGCCGCTTTGTCTGGGACGTGCAGCCCCTTGATCTCGCGGCCATGGACCAGGCTGCGCTCCTGCTTGTGGGCACCCACGACTTTGCGAGCTTCCAGAACGCGGGCACGCCGCCCGGGCCGCGCGGCACGGTGCGCACGGTGTCGGCCCTGTGGCGTGAGGCCGGGCCCACACCGGCCGAGATCACCTGGCGCATCCGGGGCGACGGGTTTTTGAAGCAGATGGTGCGCAACATCATTGGCTGCCTCGTGGCCGTGGGCAAGGGTAAAGTAGCGCCCGCCGATGTCCGATCAATCCTCGAGCGGCGCGACCGCAACCACTCCC
>JANXYI010000402.1 GCA_025350085.1 Deltaproteobacteria bacterium | reverse complement strand
CTCGATGACCTTGGCCGCCAGCGGGATGTCCGCGGTGACCACCAGGTCGCCCGGCGCTGCGAGCCCCGCGATGGTCTCGTCCACCACGTCGAAGCCCTGGCCCACGCGCAGGAAGGCCAGATGCGGGGAGACGGGCAGGGTGAGGTTCTTGTTGGCCACGAAGGTGGCCTTGATCTTCAGGCGCATGGCCGCGCGCACCAGGATGTCCCTGATGGCCGCGGGGAGTGCGTCGGCGTCGATCCAAATGTTCATGGCCAGATCTGCACGGGTGGCTCCGGGGCAAGGGGGGGCTGGCGGAAGCGTATAGGAGTCGAACCTACCGGCGACCTCTCGGCCGTCCACTGGATTTGAAGTCCAGGCGCCACACCGGTGACGATACGCTTCCCCGGCGAAGGCTTGCGGAATACCTGTTTTGCGTGAACGGCGCAAGTGGTGGGGCTCTCCGGGCGGCACTTGCTTTTTCAGGCGTATGGCTTATCTTGGGTTCCATTGACCGGGCCGCGCGCCGGGAAGGGCTTGTACCGCCCGCTCCGGATACTGCGGCCTTGAACGTGCTTGTCTGCCCCGGAGGTTCTCCGCTTGAATAGCTTCACCAAGAATCTGCTCATCTGGGCGACCATCTCGCTTGTCATGGTCGTCCTGTTCAATCTCTTCAGCCAGACGCCGCCCCCGCAGCTCAAGCTGTCCTACAGCGACTTCGTGGCGCGCGTGAAGGAAGGCGAGGTCGTCTCGGTCAAGATCCAGGGCCCGAAGATCACCGGCGTCCTGGCCGGGGACAAGAAGTTCCTCACCTACGCGCCCGAGGACCCGAACCTGGTGCCCTCGCTCGTGTCCGGCAAGATCCAGGTCACGGCCGAGCCGCCCGAGGAATCGCCCTGGTACATGACCCTGCTCGTGTCCTGGTTCCCCATGCTGCTTTTGATCGGCGTGTGGATCTTCTTCATGCGCCAGATGCAGGGCGGCGGGGCAGGCGGCAAGGGCGCCATGAGCTTCGGCCGGTCCAAGGCCCGGCTCATCAGCGAGGACACCCAGAAGGTGACCTTTGAGGATGTTGCCGGCGTGGATGAGGCCAAGGAAGAGCTCTCCGAGATCGTGGACTTCCTGCGCGAACCCAAGAAATTCACGCGCCTGGGCGGCCGCATCCCCAAGGGCGTGCTGCTCGTCGGCCCCCCGGGCACCGGCAAGACGCTGCTCGCCCGGGCCGTGGCTGGCGAGGCCGGGGTGCCGTTCTTCTCCATCTCCGGTTCTGACTTCGTGGAGATGTTCGTGGGCGTGGGCGCGGCGCGCGTGCGCGACCTGTTCGTGCAGGGCAAGAAGAACGCGCCCTGCCTCATTTTCATCGACGAGATCGACGCCGTGGGCCGCCAGCGCGGCACCGGCATGGGCGGCGGCCACGACGAGCGCGAACAGACGCTGAACCAGCTGCTGGTCGAGATGGACGGCTTCGAGTCCAACGACGGCGTCATCTTGATCGCCGCCACCAACCGCCCGGACGTGCTCGACCCGGCGCTGCTCCGCCCCGGCCGCTTTGACCGCCAGGTGGTGGTGCCCTTGCCCGACGTGCGCGGCCGCAAGCGCATCCTGGCCGTGCACACGCGCAAGTGCCCGCTGGCCGAGGAGGTCGACCTGGACATCTTGGCCCGCGGAACTCCCGGGTTTTCGGGCGCGGACCTGGAGAACCTGGTCAACGAGGCCGCGCTGCACGCCGCCAAGATGGGCAAGAACCACGTGAACATGAGCGACTTCGAGGAGGCCAAGGACAAGGTGCTTATGGGGAAAGAGCGCCGCAGCATCATCCTCTCCGACGAAGAGAAGAAGACCACCGCCTACCACGAGGCCGGCCACGCGCTCGTGGCCAAGCTCATTCCGGGCACGGACCCGGTGCACAAGGTGACCATCATCCCGCGCGGCATGGCGCTCGGCCTGACGCAGCAGCTGCCCGTGGACGACCGCCACAACTATTCGCGCACCTTCCTGGAGAACACGCTGGCCATGCTCTTCGGCGGCCGCGTGGCCGAGGAGCTGGTGCTGAACCAGCTGACCACCGGGGCCAGCAACGACATCATGCGCGCCACCAAGATGGCCCGCAGCATGGTCTGCCAGTGGGGCATGAGCGAGACCTTCGGCCCCATGAGCTACGGCGACGACGGCCAGCAGGTGTTCCTGGGCCGCGACTTCATGCAGCACAAGGACTACAGCGAGGACACCGCCCGGCTCATCGACGCCGAGATCCGCCGCTTTGTGGACGTGGGCCACGAGCGCGCCCGGACGCTTCTGTCCGCGAACCTGGACCACCTGCACAAGATCGCCGAGAACCTGCTCGAGCGCGAGAGCTTGAGCGGCGACGAGATCGACCTGCTTTTGAAGGGCGAGACCCTGCCGCCCGTGGTGGACGAGAACAACGTGCGCCGCGCGGCCAAGGCCTATGAGGACATGAGCCGCAAGTTCGGCGACACCCCGCCCTTGGCCCCGTCTGAGGACACGACTGGGGGGGGCAAGTCTGACGCGGCGAAACCCGACGAGGGTGAATTCAAGCTGGAGGAGGCCCCGCCCACTCCGCCGCCGCTGATCAGGAAGCCCGGCCGGGGCGATGACCGGGACGGGGAGTGATCGGCGGGAACACCTGGCAGGTTTCCGGGGGCAGGGTGCTTGGCCCTGCCCCCTTTTTGCTGGCGGGCATCGTCAATGTCACGCCGGATTCGTTCTTTGACGGCGGGCAGTACCTGGACCAGGGCGCTGCCGTGGAGCAGGGGCGCCTGCTGGCCGGGGCCGGGGCGCACATTTTGGACATCGGCGGGGAGAGCACCCGGCCGGGCGCCGAGCCAGTAACCGAGGATTTGGAGCTCTCCCGTGTGCTCCCGGTGATCCGCGAGCTGGCGCGCGTGCCGCAGCAGGAACTGGACGGGGTCGGCGGGTTTCCGGTCATAAGCGTGGACACCTACAAGGCGCGCGTGGCTGAGGCGGCGCTCATCGCCGGGGCCAGGATCGTGAACGACGTCTCGGCCTGCCGCTTCGACCCGGGGCTGATCGACGTGCTGGGGCAGCACAAGCCCGGCTACGTGCTCATGCACAGCCTGGGGCGGCCCGGGACCATGCAGGACGGCCCGCGCTACAATGATGACGTGGTGGCCGAGATTCTGTCCTTTTTCGAGGAACGCCTGGCTGCGCTGACCAGGGCCGGACTGCCCGAGGCCAACATCGTGCTTGACCCGGGCATCGGTTTCGGCAAACTGTTGGAGCACAATCTGGCCGTGCTGCGCGGCCTGGAACGTTTCGGCGCCCTTGGCCGCCCGCTCTTTGTCGGGCTGTCGAGCAAGAGCCTCTGGGGCCAGCTCCTGGACCTGCCGCCCGGTGAGCGCCAGCTGGCCACGGCCGTGGCCACCGGGCTGCTCGTGGCGCGCGGGGTCTTTGCGCACCGGGTGCACGACATGGCGGGCGCGCGGCAGGCGGCGGTGATCGCCACGGCCCTGGCCCAGGCCTAAGCTGAAGGACTGAAAGAAGGGAGCGATGGAGTATCTGACCAGCCTGAACATCGCCTGGCGGGAGGCCCTGGACATCCTGCTGGTGGCAGCCATCTACGGCTACATCATCCACCTGGTGCGCGGCACGCGCGCCGTGGCAGTGATCTACGGCCTGGTGCTGGTGCTGCTGGTCTACTACCTGTCGAGCGAGCTCGGCCTGTACTCGCTCAACTGGCTGCTCACGAATTTCCTGGGCTCCATCGTGCTCATCATCATCATCCTGTTCCAGGGCGACCTGCGCCGGGCGCTCGCCCAGATGGGCGCGGGCCGCTTCTTCAAGAAGCCGCAGCTGGCCGAGGCCGTGGTGGACGAGATCGCCCAGGCCGTGATGACCTTGGCCAAGGCCCACGTGGGCGCGCTCATCGTCATCGAGCGCCACGTGCCGCTGGGCGACGTCATCGAGCGCGGGGTGCCGCTGGACGCCGTGGTCACGGGCTCGCTTCTGACCACCATCTTCCAGGTGGACACGCCCCTGCACGACGGGGCCGTTGTCATCCGCCGGGGCCGCCTTGCAGCGGCCGGGTGCATCCTGCCCCTGTCGTCCAAGCTCAAGGCCCAGAGCCTCTTCGGCACGCGCCACCGCGCGGCCATGGGCGTCAGTGAGGAGTCCGACGCCCTGTCCATCGTGGTCAGCGAGGAGCGCGGCACCGTGTCCATCGCCATGAGCGGCCGACTCACAACCTCACTCAATGACCAGCGCCTGCGCCGGGTCATCAAGAACGCCCTGGACCGGTAGCCATGGGAAAGAACTGGCCATGTTAAAAAATTGGAAGGATATCGGCATCGCCCTGGCCCTGGCCATCCTCACCTGGTACCTCATCACGGGCCGGGAAAAGGTCGAGGCCTGGGTGGACATGAGCGTGGAGATGACCAACGTGCCCGCCGGGCTCATCATCCGCAAGGGGCTGATCAGCAAGATCGAGGTGCGCGTGCGCGGGCCCAAGGGCCTGGTGCGCACGCTGGACCGCCGCAAGTGGATCTATTCGCTGGACGTGAGCAAGCTCAAAGTCGGCGAGAATCTGGTGGACATCGACCGCGAGCGCATCCCGCTGTCCATGGCCTATGAGGTGGTGGAGGTGAAGCCCTCGCGGCTGATCCTGTCCGTGGACCGCCTGGCGCGCAAGGAGGTGCCGGTGGTGGCCGACTGGCGCGGGGCGCTCCCCCAGGACTTCCGTCTGCTGGAGATCAAGACCGTGCCCGAGACCGTGGAGCTGCGCGGGGCCGAGCGCCAGGTGCGCCAGATGAACCAGGTGCGCGTGGCCGTGCAGAACGATTTCGAGAACCCGCCCGCCAGCTGGTCTGACGACGTGCCCATCAAGCTGGCCGAGGGCATCGAGGCCAACCCCGGCCAGGTGCGGGTGACCCTGCGCTTCGGCGCGGAGGTCAAGACGGCCTGGGTGCGCGTGCCCGTGCAGCTCGACGTGGCCCTGGGCACCTCGGCCCACACGGCCGTGAAGTCCCTGCGCCTGCAGGTGGAGGCCCCGCTGCCCCTGCTGCGCGCAGCCGAATCCGGGCGCGACATCTCAGGGCTCACGGCCATTGTCAAGGTACCCGGCGGGCTTAAAGCCGGCCACCACGCCCTGCGCTTCGAGGTCGAGGCCCCGCAGGGCCTG
>JANXYI010000397.1 GCA_025350085.1 Deltaproteobacteria bacterium | reverse complement strand
TAGGCCCTGGGCAAAGCCCACGTCCTCGCCCATGTCGTCGATGACCAGCGCCAGGCGGCCCACCCCGGCCTGCGGGCGCTCGGGCGGCTTCTCGGCCCCGGCGGGCAGCAGCAGGCGGTGCGTGGGCAGGCCGTCCAGCGCGATGTCCCAGGAATTCGGCACCGGTTCGGTGAGCTGCGCGCCGGGCACGAGGGTTGAAAGTTCCCTGGTCAGGTGTTTGGTGAACGCGGCCTTGTCCGCAGGACCCAGGGGCAGGCGGATGGTCTGGTAGTGGTATTCGCGGCCCTCGTGCTGGCGCGTCTCCACGGACTGGATCTGCAGCCGGTCGATCTCGGGCCTGCTGGCGCGCAGGCTGCGCAAAAGGGCGCTGTCCACGAGCTTGATGCGGTTTTCCAGCTCGCCCGCGCGGTATTCCTCAAAGGTGGCGTTGGCCTGCACGGCCTCCGGGGGCGCGGGAGGGCGTCCGGGGAACTGGCGGGCCACGAAAAAGCCGATACAAAGGCCCAGGACCAGGACCAGGGCGATCCACAGGCTGACGGGCAGGTTCAGGGGTCGGCGGCCCTTGGGCGAAGAAGAAGCGGGCCGGGAAGACCCGGCCCGCTCGTCATCTTTCGGCTTGGCGCACATGCAGGGATGCCCGGCGCCAGTTAGCGGATGTCCCTGATCTTGGGCAAGGTCTTGACCATTTCCAGCGCCAGACGCATCTGGTTGTCCTTCTCAAGCTGGACGCGGACCGTGTCGTCCGCAACCGGGGCGGGCTTGGCGCCCTTCTTGGGCTTCTTGGCGCTGCCGTTCTCCAAATGCCGGGAGAAGTCCTTCTCGCGGAAGGTGAAGCGGTCCTTGAGGTTCTTGTCCTCGTCCGTGACCGGCGCCACAAAGGGGATCTCCAGGTCCGGCACGATGCCCTCGGCCTGGATGGAGCGGCCGTTGGGCGTGTAGTACAGCGCGGTGGTCAGCTTGATGCCCGAGCCGTCGGGCAGGGGCACCACGGTCTGCACCGAGCCCTTGCCAAAGGTCTTCTCGCCGATGAGCAGGGAACGCTTGCGGTCCTGGAGTGCTCCGGCCACGATCTCCGCAGCTGAGGCCGACCCGGCGTTGATCAGCGTCACCAGCGGCACCTGGGTCAGGTTCTCGGGCTGCTTGCGGCCGTTGAAGTCGCGCCGCGACTGCGGGTCCTTGCCCTGGATGTAGACGATGAGGCCGTCGGGCAGGAAGGTCTCGGACACGCTCACGGCCTGTTCGAGCAGCCCGCCAGGATTGTTGCGCAGGTCGAGCACGATGCCCTGGATGGGCGTCTTCTTGGCGTAGTCCGAGAGCTTGTCGCGCAGCTCCTTGGTGGTGTGCTCGTTGAAGCGCGTGATGCGGCAGGCCACGAAACCCTTGTCCAGCTCCTGGATCTTGACGCTGATGATGGGGATGTTGCCGCGGGCGATGGTCACGTCCCTGGGCTGCTGGGCGCCCTTGGACAGGATGGTCAGGGTCACGCTGGTGCCCTGGGGGCCGCGGATCTTCTTCACGGCCTCGTTTAAGCCCAGCTCCATGGTCGACTCGCCGTCGATCTCCAGGATGGTGTCGCCGCTCTTGAGGCCGGCCTTGTGGGCCGGGGTGTCCTCGATGGGCGTGACCACCACGAGCCGCCCCTGCTCGGAACTGATCTCGATGCCGATGCCGTAGAAGGCGCCGCTGGACGAGACCTGCAGCTCCTTGAAGTCGTCGGCCGAGAGGAAGGCCGAGTGCGGGTCGAGCTGCTCGAGCATGCCCTTGATGGAATTCTGGATGAGCTCGGCCTTGGTGACCTTCTTGACATAGTGGGTCTCCACCATGTCCACCACCTGGCTGAACCGGCGCAGGGCCTCGAACTGGTCATCCTTGCCGGAGGCCGCGGCCCCCAGGGGCGCCGGGGCGACGGTCAGGGTCAGGAGCATGACAAAACAAGCAAACCAGATGCCGGTGCGCATAATTCCTCCGTGAAGCCGCAGACGCTCTAAGTTTTGGCGCCTACTGGGCGGGCATAAGCCACTGCTGGGGATTAATCGGTTTCTGATGGAAACGCAATTCGAAATAGACCCCGTTGCCGTGGGCCTCCGGGTAGTACCCGGCGTGGCCGAGGGGCTCGTCCTTTTCCACTTCCTGGCCGGGCTGAACCGTGACGTCCGAGAGATAGGCGTACAGGCTGTAGTAGTCGCCGCCGTGGAACAGGATCACCACCTTGCCCAGGCCGCGCAGCACGTCGTTGTGCACCACCTTGCCCCAGAACACGCTGCGCACGGTTGCGCCCTCGTTGGTGGCGATGCCGATGCCCCGGCGCGAGGGCCGACCCTCGGGGTTGAACTGGGCCACCACGCGACCGGCCACGGGCCAGGGCAGGGCGGCCTTGTAGGCGTCGAACTTGCGGCTGCGCTGGCTGGAGAGCTGGTAGTTCAGCTGCTGGATGGTCTTGAGGATCGACTGGAGTTCGCCCTCCAGGTCCTGGCGCTGCAAGGTGACCTGGCCCATGCGCGCGTTTACGGCCAGGCGGTCGCGCAAGAGCGCGTCCTTGTCCGCGTTGATGACCAGGAGCTGCCTGTCCACCTGGGCCTCCAGCTCCTTCTGCCGGGCCAGCACGCCGGAGAGCTCCTGCTCCTGCCGGCCTACGTCCTCCAAGGCCGCGCGGGTGCGGCCGTAGACCGCGCCGGTCCACTGGAAGCGGCGGTCCGCGCCGTCCCAGCTGTCGGCCGAGCGCGCGCCCTCGTGCATGCCCTGGGCATTGATGGGCCAGAGCAGGTCGAGCAGGCGCCTGAGCTCGCGCACGGCCTGCTCGCGCTTGGCGCGCACGGCCTCGTAGAGCTTGGCGTACTGGGCCTCCTCCTGGCGGATGTCCGCAAGCGCGGCTTCCTGCTTCTCGATGCGGCCCTCAGCGGCCTTCATGCGCGCCTCGATCTCGGTCAAGCGTCCGGCCAGGGCCTTTTCGCGCTCGGCCAGCTGCTGCACCACGCCCTTGTGTTCCGCGGCCTTCTGGTGCTCGCGCTGCAGGGCTTTTTCGATCTGGCCCGGCTGGGCCAGGGCCTGGGCCGCGCACAAGAGCCCCAGGACCAGGGCGAAGGGCAGGCGCAGCAGGGCGCTCATGTCGGGAACCCGCCGGTGTCGGGCAAAAGCTGCCCTGCCGGGCACAGGCTGCACAGCGGTTTTGTTTTGCGGCACCACTGCTTGGCCGTGCGCACGATGAGCGCGTGGAATTCGTTGTAGTCGGCCACGGCATCAGCCGCATCTGGCGGCAGGGCGTCCTGGATGATCTCCTGGACCTCGTGGTAGTGCGTGTCCTCGGGGATGAGCCCGTGGCGGGAGAACAGGCGCACGGTGTAGGCGTCGACCACGAAGCTTGGCTTGCCGAGGGCATAGAGCAGGATGGAGTCGGCTGTTTCCGGGCCGATGCCGCGCACGGCCAGAAGCTTGGGCCGCAAGGTGTCCAGGTCCTGAACCGCCAGGTCCTCGACGGCCGACGCGCCTTCCTGCTCCAGAAAGGCCAGGAAATCCGCCAGGCGCCTGGTCTTGACGCGGAAGTACCCGGCCGGGCGGATGAGCTCCTCCACCTTGGCCGCTGGCAGCGCGGCCAGGCCCTGGACCGTGAGCGCGCCCGCGGCCTTCAGGTTGGCGATGGCCCTCTCGACGTTCTGCCAGTTGGTGTTCTGGGTCAGGATGGCGCCCACGGCCACCTCAAAGGGCGTGTCGCCGGGCCACCAGCGGCTCGGACCCAGGGCCCCGGCAAGGGCGCCATAGAGTCCCCGGATGGTCTCGGCGCGCCGGGCCATCAGTTCCTCGAGGCTCCCTGGTCAGGCAGGCCTGACACGTCGGACAAGGCGGACAAGTCAGGTAGCCGGGTCCAGAGCAGGGCGCACCACTCGTCGCTCGCGCGCAGCTCCGGCTCGGGCAGACCCAGGCGCACGTAGGCCCGGATCACGTCCGGGGCCTGCTCCCGCAAAATGCCGGACAGGGCCAGGCAGCCGCCCGGGCTGATGCGCCGGACGATGTCCCGGGCCATGAAGATGAGCGGCTTGGACAAGATGTTGGCCACGATGACCTGGAACCTCGTGCCCTCGGGCACGGTGTTGATGCCGCCCACGGCCACGCGGAAGCTGTCCGCCACGCTGTTGATGGCCGCGTTCTCCTCGGCGCAGGCAATGGCCTGGGGGTCGATGTCCAGCCCTAAGCCGGTCAAGCCCAGCTTGGCCAGGCCGATGCCCAGGATGCCCGAGCCCGTGCCCAGGTCCAGGAACTCCTGGCCCGCCTTGATGCCCCCGCTACGCTGGAGGTCGGCCAGGCAGGCCAGGCACAGGGCCGTGGTGGCGTGGTGCCCGGTGCCGAAGGCCATCTTGGGCTCGATGATGATGGGCGTGAACTCGCCGTGGCCCGCATCCGACAGCCAGGGCGGCAGGATCTCGAAGCGGCCGCCGCACTCGATGGGCGTGAAGAACTCGCGCCAGGACAAGGACCAGTCCTCGTTCATCTTCTCCTCGGTGCGGATGCCGGAGTCCGGCCAGAGCTGGCCTATCTGCCGGGCCACTTCCTGGCCGGCCGCGTGGTTTTCCAGGTAGGTGCTGAAGTGCGTGGTGCCGTCCACGGCCTGGGATTCCTCCCAGCCGTGCTGGATGGCTCCGGACAGGAAGACAACGGCGGCGTCGTAGTCGGAAGCAGGCAGCGAAAACTCGATCTTGAGCAGGGACTGGGTCATGTCAGGGCAGTTCCATTGTTTGGTTGCAGTATTATCGGGGACCGGCGCGCTTTAGACGATGGTGTCCACGATGGCGCCTGAGCCGGTGTGCTCGACCCGGGCCTGGGCCACCTGCTGGCGTATCATCTGTTCGTCGGGCACCGGCCGCGGCCCTTCGGGATGACTGATTAGCGGCAGGGGCTGGGTCTGCACCGTGTGCAGGGACCGGCCCGCGGGCAGGCGCGCCTCAACCGGAGCGCCAAAGGGGCGCTGCCGTGCGGTGTCCGCCACCTGCGGCGGCTGGGTATTG
>JANXYI010000395.1 GCA_025350085.1 Deltaproteobacteria bacterium | reverse complement strand
CAGGCATTAAGCGCCTTGCGGTCCGCGGGGGAGGCGTAGACATCCCAGCAGTTGCGGGAAACGTGTTCCAGGTCAGGCTTCTTTGTGCTCACAATTTGCTCCAGGCCGGTTCAGGGTATCGTTCAGATGGCGTTTACGGTGACGATTATTTCGCGCCCAGGGCCTGGCCCAGAGCCTGGCGTAATGCCGCGAGTACCAGCGCGTGCTCGGACGGGTCCAGGGTACGCGGGTCCAGGCAAAGACCGCCCTCCTCCACCCGGGCCACCACGGGCGGGTCCGTGGCCAGCAGGGCCTGGCGCAGGCCGTCCACGGAAAGGTCCGTGCCCGCGCAGGGGCTCAGGGTCACCAGCGCCGTGGGCAGGTCGGCCTCGGGAAAGGCCCCGCCGCCCACGCGCGACGTGCCCCGGCGCACGGACACGTCCAGCCGGTCGCCCAGGTTCTTCCTCAGCAGCCCGGCCAGGCGCGAGGCCTGGGCGCGCAGGGACACGAGGGAGCGGGTCATCATGGCCAGCGTGGGCACACGATTCTTGGCCAGCCCCGGGTCCAGGTACAGGCGCAGGGTGGCGGCGAGCGCGGCGAGCGTCAGCTTGTCAATGCGCAGAGCGCGGTTGAGCGGGTTCTTCTTGATGCGCTCGATGAAGTCGCGGCGGCCCACGATGATGCCCGCCTGGGGCCCGCCAAGGACCTTGTCGCCGGAAAAGGTGACCACGTCCGCGCCCTCGGCCACGGCCTCGGCCGCCGTGGGCTCGCCGGGCAGGCCGTCGGCCTCCAGGCGCAGCAGGCTGCCGCTGCCCAGGTCCTCGATGACCGGCAGGCCGAAGGTCCCGGCCAGGGTCTTGAGTTCACACAGCGGCACCTCCTTGACAAAGCCCACCTGGCGGAAGTTCGAGGTGTGCACCTTCATCAGCGCCGCGGTGTCCGAGCCTATGGCCGCCTCGTAGTCGCGCAGGTGCGTGCGGTTGGTGGCCCCGACCTCGCGCAGGACGCAGCCGCTCTTGGACATGACCTCGGGGATGCGGAAGCTGCCGCCGATCTCCACCAGCTGCCCGCGCGAGACAATGACCTCGCGGCCCTTGCACAGCGTGTCCAGCACGAGCAGCACGGCCGCGGCGTTGTTGTTCACCACCAGCGCGGCCTCGGCCCCGGTCAGGCGGCAGAGCAGCTCCTCCACGTGGGCGTAGCGGCTGCCGCGCTCACCGGTGGTGAGGTCGAACTCCAGGTTCGAGTAGTGCGCGGCGGCCTCGGCCACGGCGGCAACCGCCTCCGGCGCCAGGAGCGAGCGGCCCAGGTTGGTGTGCACCACCACGCCCGTGGCGTTCACCACCCGGCGGAAGCGCGGCCGCGCGCCCTGGACCACATAGGCCAGCAGGCGCGGATAGAGCGCGGGAAGCGCCAGCTGCGCGTCCTTTGCAAAGGCCCCGGCGCGGATCTCCTCGCGCACGAGGTCGAGAAAGGCGTTCACCAGGTCCTTAACCAGCGGGCGCGGCGCAGGGCGCAGGGCCTTGGCCAGGTGGCTCCTGTCTGCGGCCAGGGCGTCAAGGCACTGGTCCACGGCAGGCAGGTGGCGGAAGAGTTGGGTCACGGCAGGGCCTCCAATGGGGCGGCGGGCGCCAGGCGGCGCGCTATTGCGGGCGCTCAAGCAGCCCAGGGTGTGTCATATAAAACTCGCCCAGCAAATACAAGGAACCGCAGACCAAAACCGGTCCGGCACTGTCCTTGAGTTCGGCCAGGGCGGCATGCACGTCGGCCGCGGGCAGGGCGCCAGGCCCGAGCAGCACGGCCAGGTCTTCCGGCGCGCAGGCGCGCGAACAGGAGGGGATGCCCACGGCAAAGACCGGGCCATCCGTCAGGCCGCGCACCAGGGCCGCCATCTCATGAAGCGGCTTGTCGCGCAGGCAGCCGAAGGCCACGGCGGCGGGCCGGATGGCCTCCGCGTCCAGGGACGCCTTCAGCGCGGCCAGGCCGTGGGCGTTGTGCCCGCCGTCGAGGATGCATTCCGGATGCCCGGGCCCGGCCGGAACAAACTGCATCCGGCCAGGGATGAAGGCGCGCGCAAAAGCCTCGCCACAGGCCTGCTCAAACATTGGCAGGCGCATGCGCGCGGCCCAGAGCGCGAACGCGGCCAGCGCCGTGCGGGCGTTGTCCTGCTGGTGCAGCCCGCGCAGGCGCAGATTGAGGCCGGTCATGGGCTGGATGATTGACCGGGCATGGGCCTTGCCCCCTGGGCCGGGCGTCACGCGGCCCTTGGCCCGCGAATACGAAAGGACTGCACTCACGCTCACCAGCTCGGCCCCGGTCTCCCGGGCCGCGCGCTCAAGCATGTCCCAGGCCTCGGGCTCCTGGCGCGCGGAAAGGGCCAACCCGCCCGGCCGCATGGCCCCGGCCTTATCCGCCGCGATCTCGGCCAGCGTGTGGCCAAGCACGTCCATGTGGTCCAGGCTGATGGGCGTAAACACCGTGAGCGCTGGCGCGAGCACGTTGGTGGCGTCGAAACGGCCGCCCAGGCCCGCCTCCATCACCGCCACGTCGCAGCCGGCCTCCGCAAAGGCCAGCACGGCCAGCGCGGTCAAAAGCTCGAAATAGGTCAGCCCCAGGCCCTCGGACCGGCTCAGGGCAGCGTCGCCCAGGCGCGCCCAGGCGTCCTCGGACAGCATGGCCCCGTCCACCAGGACGCGCTCGCGCACACAGACGAAGTGCGGGCTGGTGTAGAGCCCCACGCGCAGGCCGTGGGCGCGCAGGAGCTCGGCCAGGATCGTGGCCGTGGAGCCCTTGCCGTTGGTGCCCACCACGTGCAGCACCGCACAGCGCGGTGGCCCGACGCGCTCCACAAAGGCGGCCATGCGCGAGAGGGTCAGGTCCATGTGGAACAGGCCCAGGCCGTCCAGATGCGCCAGAAAGTCC
>JANXYI010000286.1 GCA_025350085.1 Deltaproteobacteria bacterium | reverse complement strand
CCGCGCACGCGGAAGCATCCGCGGTGGAAGTCGATGTCGTTGCGCTCGTAGTGCACCTCCACCAGGCGGCGCATGAGCGCTTCCAGGCTCAGTTCCTGGCCGACCTCCACGGGGACGATCATCTTGGCGTAGTATTCCGGGGAGCCCAGGCCGTAGATGCAGGACACCGAGGCCACGATGAGCACGTCGCGCCGGGTGAGCAGCGCATGGGTGGCGGCATGGCGCAGCTTGTCGATGTCATCGTTGATTGAGGAGTCTTTCTCGATGTACGTGTCCGAGTGCGGCAGATAGGCCTCGGGCTGGTAGTAGTCGTAATAGCTGACGAAATATTCCACGGCATTGTGCGGGAACAGGCCCTTGAACTCGTTGAAGAGCTGGGCCGCCAGCGTCTTGTTGGGCGCAAGCACGAGCGCCGGGCGATTGAGAGTCGCCACCACGTTGGCCACGGTGAAGGTCTTGCCCGACCCGGTGACGCCAAGCAGCACCTGATGGCGCACCCCGGCCTGGATGTTGGCCAGAAGCCCGGCAATGGCCTGGGGCTGGTCGCCCGTGGGCGTGAAGTCGGTCTCGAGCTGAAACGGCCTGGTCATCGTTGTCCTCTTTGCCTCTGGCTCTTTTGCGTCTTCCTCGTTGCCGGGCCCTTGAATACCAGGGGCAAACCAACTACATTGCCGAGACTACACCAGCCCGGAGGCCCCATTGGACACCCAGCTCGACATCCAGATCATCCCAGCCGAAACGAGCCTGCCCATTGACCGCGCCATTGCGCTCTCCATGACCATCAAGAGCTTCAAGGGCCGGCGCGACGTGGAGGTGCATCTCTTCCGCCACACCTGGGACCCCGAGGAAGAGGAAGCCATCGACTGGGACAAGCTCCTCTCGGCCCAGGGCATGGCCGAGGCCGAGGCCGCCGCTGGCAGCCGCCGGGTCATCCTGGAGGCCCTGACCGTTGAGGAGCGCGACCGCGTGGTCAGCTACCTGAAGGAGCATTATGCCAGCAGGCTCTCGGCCATCAGCTCCGCGGCCATCCCCTTCCCGGTGCCCGTCGGGCTCACCGCGCTCTCGGAAATGAGCGAGGGCAAGACCGTTGGGTTCATCCACTTCGAACGCATCCCGCACTTTGACCTGGGCATCGCCCTGCGCGGCTTCTACGACCTGAGCCAGCACCCGCCCATCGTCGAGAGCGAAGGAGAAACCGAGGGTAGCGGGGGCTAGCGAGCCCAGCCAGGCACTGCTTCCGGGCAGGCCTGCATCCTCAAGCACCCTAGCAGCACCAAACACAGGAGAAAAGCGGAAAATGGCGCTGGAAATCGAAGTCAAATACCTGGACGTGGACCACGCCGCCCTGCGCGAACGGCTCACCAGCCTGGGCGCGGCATACGTCGGCCGCTGGTTCGAATCCAACACCGTGTTCGACGATGCCCGACGCAACCTCAAGGCCAGCGGCACCCTGCTGCGCCTGCGCGAGAAGGCCGGGCGCTTCATCCTGGCCCTCAAGCACGCGGCTTCCGAGGCCGCCTCGGCCAGCGTCAAGGTCAGCGAGGAGTCCCAGACCGACGTGGCCGACCCCAGACCCATGCACGAGATCCTGGCCGGCCTGGGCTACGCCCCGGTCCTGCGCTACGAAAAGGTGCGCGAGAAATGGGCGTATTCGGGCTGCGAGGTCTGCCTGGACATCCTGCCCTTCGGAACTTTTGTGGAAATCGAGGGCAGCGAGCAGGACATCGCGGCCTGCGCCACAGCCCTCGGTCTGTCCAGGGACAAAGCCTCCACCACCACCTACCACGAATTGAACCGCCTGGACCGCGAGGCCAAGGGCGCGTGCCTGGACGAGTCCTTTGTCTTCGACCCCGCGGTCAAGGCCCATCTGCTGTCCCGCCGCGCCACGGACCCAAATGACGCAGCACCCCTCGACAGTCGGCCCTGGAGTGCCTAATATGCCCAGCATGGACAAGTGCCAGCGCCGAAGGGGCCGGTTCGCATGAGCGAGCGGACGGACACCCGCACAACGCCCGGCCTGCTCGACGACAGCGAGACCAGGGAGCCCCGGCGGTTCAAGGTGCTGCTGCACAACGACGACTACACCACCATGGACTTCGTGGTGCACGTGCTGAGAAGCGTGTTCCAGAAGCCGGAACACGAAGCCATGCGCATCATGCTGGCCGTGCACCAGCAGGGCCTGGGCATGTGCGGCGTGTACACCTCCGAGGTGGCGGAAACCAAGGTGGACACTGTCCACGCCATGGCCAAGGCCGCGGGCTACCCCCTGCGCGCCAGCATGGAGGAGGTTGGATGATATGCTGAGCAAGGGACTGGAAGCCATCCTCACCCGCG
>JANXYI010000254.1 GCA_025350085.1 Deltaproteobacteria bacterium | reverse complement strand
CGCGGTCCAGGCCCTGGAAGGTCCAGAGGAACACCCGTTGGTGGCCGCAGCACCGTGAGAAGGCGATGGCCTCCCGCAGCAGCCGGTCGCCCAGGCCCTGGCCCTGGAGCCCGTCGGACAGGATGAACCAGCGCAGGTGCGCGCCCTCGGCCTCGGCCTTGGCCCCGCCCTTCTGACCGTCGATGGCGATGGCCCCCACGACCCGGCCAGCCTGGCTCACGGTCCAGAAGCCGTCGCGGCCCGGGTCGAGGCGTTGCAGGAACTCCGCCAGCCCGGCCGCCACCTGGGCCTCGAAAAAGAGCCCAAAGCCCCACTCACGGCCGTAGTACAGGGCGTGCAACTCGGCCACGCGGCCTATGGCGCCGGGCACGTAGCCCATAATAGTAATGTTGGCGTTGCTGTCGCTGGCCGTCATGGACCGCTCCTGTCACCGGAAGCCAGGCCCGTACAGCCCGCCTGGGTGTAGGGGAACCATAGCGCATTGCGTTGAACTTGCGCAACCTTTTCCAGCAAAGCGGGCCAAGTTTCCAGCCCTGCACGCCAGGAGGATGTCGGACAAAAAAATGTCGGCCAGGAAGATGCGGAGGTGGAGACACCGAAGACCGGACCTGGAACAGCCGAAGGCTGTGGCCTAGACCCCGAGCATGCCCTTGAGCACGTCCCAGGCCCGTTCCGGGGTGATGTCGCGCATGCAGGCGTGGTGCCTCTCCGGGCAGGCCATGTGTCCGTGCAGGCCGCAGGGGCGGCAGTCCATGGACATCTCCAGGATGCGCGAGTTCTCCCCGCGCGGGAAAAAGCCCAGCTGGCGCGTGGTCGGGCCGAAGAGCGCCACCAGGGGCGTGTCCTGGACCCAGGCCAGGTGCATGGGGCCGGAGTCGTTGCTCAGGCAGGCGTCGAGCCGGGCCAGGCAGGCGGCCAGGGCCGGGAGGTCGAGCTGCCCGCCCAGGTTGACCAGCCGCGCGGTGCCCAGTCCGGCTGGCTGGTCATAGGGCTGGGCAGCAGCCGCGATGCGCCCGGCCAGGGCGCATTCGTCCGGACCGGCGAAGAGCAGCACCACGGCCCCGGCATCAAGGGCCAGGCGCGCCACCTGGGCGAAATACTCCGCGGGCCAGCACTTGGTGGGCCAGGTGGAGCCGGGGTGGATGCCCAGGATGGGGCCAGCGGGCAGGCCGGAAAAGATCACTTCAGCGCGCTTGAGCGCCTCGGGCGGCAGGTCCAGGCGCGGCTTGGGCGCCACGGGGCCGATACCTGGAGATCCGATACCCAGCGGCAGCCCCAGCTGCATCAGGCGCTCGATCTCCGCAAGCTCGTCGAAGCGGCGGTCCACCAGATGCGTAAAGGCCAGGCGGTTGTACCAGGGCCAGGAGTAGCCGATGCGCGTTTTCGCGCCCACGCACGCGGCCACCAGGGCGCTGCGCAGGCTCGTGTGCGGGGAGATCCAGAGGTCGAAGCCCTCGCGGCCGAGCTCAAAGCCCAGGCCGTAGGCGGCGAGCAGGCCCTTCTGGCTGCCGCGCTTGGCGAACGCCCGCACGCTCGCAAGCTCGCGCTGGGCGCTGAACAGGCCGTCGAGCCCGGCGCGCACGAAGAGGTGCAGCCCGGCCTCGGGGAAGCGCGCCTTGATGGCCTGGATAAGAGGCAGGGTGAGCACCGCGTCGCCCAGAAAGGCCGTCTGCCAGATGCCGATTCTCATGGGGGAGAGGCCACGGGGGGCGTTCATGCGCGGGCCCGGACCCTTCGCGCCGCCTTGCCCTTGCGGGCCGGGTGCGCTACAAAAGCCCCAGAAGCATTGAGCCTGGAGGGCGCCATGAAGTACATCATGTTCGAGGATTTTTCAGGAGCTCCGGTGCCCATCATCTTCCCCAAGCGCATCGACTTTGCCGAGATGCGCGAGCAGATCCCCTACACCAAGGTGCTTTCCGCGGGCCATGTGCACGTCTCCGCGGGCGCGGTCTTCACGGCCCACGGCGAGTCGAAGAGCCTTGAGGCCCAGGCCAGGGCCGAGGACGCGGGCATCATCGCCGCCAAGCTCGCCAACCCCGACATCTAGCAGCGGAAAGCTCAAAAAAAGAAAAGGCCGGGAGGGAGTTCAAGCGCCCCCTCCCGGCCTTGCTGCGTCCTTAATCGTACTTGACCGAGCTGATCTTCATCAGGTGGTCCCAGGAGTGGATGGCCTCGATGTAGCGGATGGTGCCGGTCTTGCCGCGCATGACCAGCGAGCTCGTCTCCGCGCCGTAGCCCAGGTAGCGCACGCCTTTCAGGAAGGTGCCGCCGGAGATGCCCGTGGCCGCAAAAAACACGTCGTCGCTCCGGACCAGGTCGGCCACGGTGAGCACGCGGCGCACGTCGACCCCGGTGCTCGCCAGGGCGTTCTTCTCGTCCTGCTTCTGGGGGTCGAGCTTGCAGAACATCTCGCCGCCCATGATGCGGATGGCGCAGGCCGCGAGCACGCCCTCGGGGGTGCCGCCGGTGCCCATCATCAGATCCACATCGTTTCTGGGGTCAATGGCCATGAGCGCCCCGGCCACGTCGCCGTCGGTGTGCAGCTGGATGCGCGCCCCGGCCTCGCGGATGTCGCTGATGAGCTTCTTGTGGCGCGGCTTGTCGAGCACGAAGACCACCAGGTCGTCCACGTCCTTGCCCAGCGCCTTGGCGATGCGCTTCAGGTTGACCGGCACCGGGGCCTCGATGTCGACCACGTTCTTGGCCGCGGCAGGCACCACCAGCTTCTGCATGTAGAAGCTCGGGCCCGGGTCGTACATGGTTCCGGCCGGGGCCACGCCGACCACGGAGATGGCGTTGGGCCGGCCAAAGGCCAGCAGGCTGGTGCCCTCCACCGGGTCCACGGC
>JANXYI010000244.1 GCA_025350085.1 Deltaproteobacteria bacterium | reverse complement strand
CTTCCGCAAGCACATCGGCGGCGGCACCGAGCTCGGTCTGAAGGCCAAGGAGTTCATCAACCGCGGCGAGCTGGTGCCCGACGACATCACCATCCCCATGGTCCTCGACGTGCTCAAGAACGCAAGCTCCAACGGCTGGCTCCTGGACGGCTTCCCCCGCTCCCTGGTCCAGGCCGAGAAGCTCTGGGAAGCCCTGCAGAAGGGCGGCGAAAAGCTGGACTTCGTCATCGAGATCCTGCTGCCGCGCAAGGTGGCCAAGAACCGCATCATGGGCCGCCGCCTGTGCGCCAATGACAACAACCACCCCAACAACATCTTCATCGACGCCATCAAGCCGAACGGCGACGTCTGCCGCGTCTGCGGCGGCGCCCTGACCGCGCGGGCCGACGACCAGGACGAGGGCGCCATCGACAAGCGCCATGACATCTACTACGACACCAAGACCGGCACCATGGCCGCGGCCTACTTCTACAAGGCCCTGGCCGCCAAGGGCGCCTGCAAGTACATTGAGCTGAACGGCGAAGGCTCCATCGACTCCATCAAGAAGACCCTGCTGGATCAGCTGTAGGCTGATCTGCTGCAAGTCAGCCAGCTGCAAGCCGACAGCCTCACGACGCAAAAAAGCCCCTCTTCCGCAAGGAAGGGGGGCTTTCTCGTTGGACCTTGTGGTCTGCGCCTAGGCCGTCCTGGCCTTGGCCTTGCCCGGGGCCGGGACGAACTCGTCGGCGTCGGGCTTGGTCAGGCTGATGATGAACGGGGCGGCCACATAGATGGAGGAATAGGTGCCGACCACGATGCCGATGAGCATGGCCAGGGCAAAGTCGTGGATCACGGCGCCGCCGAAGAAGTACAGGCTGCTCACGGCCAGGAAGGCCAGGCCCGAGGTCAGGATGGTGCGCGACAGGGTCTGGTTCACGCTGCGGTTGATGATCACCGGCAGGGACTCCCCGGTCTTCTGCCCGCGGGTCTCGCGGATGCGGTCGTAGACGATGATGGTGTCGTTCAGCGAGAAGCCGATCAAGGTCAACAGCGCCGCGATGATGGTCAGGTCGAATTCCTTATTCAGGATGGAGAAGATGCCCACGGTGGTCAGCACGTCGTGGATGAGCGCCACGATGGCCCCGAGCGCGTAATTTAGTCGCAAGACAAAGCACAGGGCGAGCGTGATGATGAGCGCGCCCAGCACCAGCCAGACCTGCGGGGCATTCAGGTATTGCAGGGCCGTGATGCCGGCAAAAAGCCCGGCAGCCATGATCCCGGCGGCCATCCAGCGGTGCTCGAAGCGGCCGGAGATGTAGATGGCGATGAGCAGGATGGCGAAATACATGGCCTCCAGCGCCTTGCCGCGCAGGTCCTCGCCGACCTTGGGCCCGACCATCTCGATGCGCTTGAACTCGTACTTGTTGCCTGCAAAGGCGGTGTCGAGCGCCGCGGCCACGGTCTTCTGCACGGCCTGGCTGGAGTCGTCCGTGGTGGAGGTGCGCACCAGGAAGTCGTTGTCGCGGACCTGGCCCATCTGCTGCACCACAAGCCCGGGCAGGTTCGTGGCCTCCAGCACCTTCTTGACCTGTTCGAGCTCCGTGGGGGCAGCAAACTTGGCCTGGATGATCACGCCGCCCGCGAAGTCGATGCCGTAGCGCGGGCCGCCCTTCATAGTCAGCGAGATGCCGCCGATGATGATCATGAGCGCGGAGATGGCGAAGGCGTAGTACCGGAACCCGATGAAATCTATGTTCGTTTCATGCTTGATGAATGAAAAGCTCATGATCGCTCCTTAGATGCTCACGGGCGCGTCGGCCGAACGTTTGGACAGGTACAGGTCGAACATGATGCGCGAAACAAAGATGGCCGTGAACATGCTCATGAGAATGCCGAGCACCAGGGTCACGGCAAAGCCGCGGATGGGCCCGGTGCCGAACTGGTAGAGGATGATGGCCACGATGACGTTGGTGGTGTTGGAGTCCAGGATGGTCAGGGTGGCCTTGGCATAGCCCTTGTCCACGGCCTCGGAGGGGCGCACACCCTTGCGCAGCTCCTCGCGGATGCGCTCGTAGATGAGCACGTTGGCGTCGACAGCCATGGCGATGGTCAGGATGATGCCCGCGATGCCCGGCAGGGTAAGCGTGGCGCCAAAGGCGGCCAGCCCGGCCATGGTCAGCACGATGTTCAAAAGCAGCACGAAGTCGGCGAAAATGCCGGCGGTGCTGTAGTACAGGGCCATGAACAGAATGATGGCCAGGGCCGCGATGCCCGTGGCCAGCATGCCGGCGTCGATGGACTCCTGGCCCAGAGTCGGGCCGACCGTGCGCTGCTCAAGCACGTTGACCGGTGCGGGCAAAGCATCACGCAAAACAACTGCCAATCGATGAGCCTCATCCTGAGTAAATCGGCCCGTGATCTGGGCCTTGCCGCCCGAGATCTTGTCCTGGATCACCGGCGCGGAATAGACCTTCCCATCAAGCACGATGGCCAGGCGCTTCTTGATGTTCTCCTCGGTGACGCGCTCAAAGAGCTTGGCGCCCCGCGCATTGAAGGTCAGGCTCACGGAAAACTGGTTGTTGTTCTGCTCGATGGTGGCGCGGGCGTCGGTAATGCTTTCGCCGGTCATCACCGCCTCTTTCTTGAGCACAATGGGTACATCTAAGAATGTGCCATCGGGGCGAGGCTGTTTAAGTACTGCGAGTTCACGTCCAGGACTCAGAAGACCCTGCTGGATCTGCACTGGGTCCACAGTATCATCCACCACCTTAAATTCAAGGTGTCCAGTTCTGCGTATATCTTCGATGGCCTTTTCAGGGTCATGTATACCAGGGAGCTGAACTTGGATGCGGTTCCCTTCCTGTGTACGAATATCTGGCTCACGAACTCCAGTGCTATCCATTCTATTTCGAATTGCCTGAACAGTCTGATCTTGAATTAATTTAAGCAAATGCTTCTTGTCGGTTGGTGTCATTGACAGTTGATACTTGACTTTATCGTCAGGCTGCACTTCCTTAACATCAATTCTAAGAGTGTGAAATTGCTTGCTCAGTAGTTTCTCAAAGGCTTCTTGGTTACTAGCCCCAATAAGGACCGTCTCCATTCGGGCGCCTGAAAATATTGTGGGCTTTAAGACCGACAGATTATTATCTCGAGCCGTGGTCTTGATGTCCTGGCCCATGTTGGCCATAGCGTTTTCAAAGGCTTTGTCCACGTCCACACCAAGCGTAAGGTGGATGCCACCTTTGAGATCCAGACCAAGATTTATGGCCTTATCCGGCAGTATCCTGCCCAACAAAGTGTTCTTGATGCCCGGCACTGAGGGCAGAACCAGAACCAGGGCCACAACCAGGACCACGGCGGTAAGGTAGATGCGCGTGCGCAACGAAAGATTCATGTACTCTCCCTTAACGAACAGGCTTCACAAAACAATCGGGGTGAAAGACAAGCGCGGACCCAGGCGCTTCCCCAGGTCCGCGTATCTGCCTTTCGGCTGAAAATCAAAGGAAAAGTTTACTTGCCCTGCTTTTCCTTTTCCAGCTTGTCAAAGGCGTCGGCCTTGTCGGCCACGGTGTTGCGCAGCATTTCGACCTGCACCTTCTCGGCAATCTCAAGGATTATGGTGGTATCCTTCATGCGCACGATGGTGCCGTAAATGCCGCCGTTGGTGACAATGCGGTCGCCGATCTTGAGGTTGCCGATCATCTCTTTGTGCTGCTTGGCCTTTTTCTGCTGCGGCCGGATGAGCAGGAAGTAGAAGATGGCGAACATGAGAATGAGCGGAACAAAGGCGCTCAGGGGGTTGCCCTGCCCGCCGCCGTTTCCGGCGGCTCCGCCCATGGCGAACGCGAAATTGTCAAACAGCATGGATTTCCTCCTGTGGTTGGCGGGCGCAAAGACGCGCGAGCCCCCTCCCCTTCCTAGGCCGGAACGTACAAATTGCCGTACGGACGATGGGAGAAAGGCTTGATCTTGACGAAATCCGACGCCAGGATGGCCTTGGCGTCCAGCCCAAGCTCCTTGGCGTAGTCCTTGACGATGCCCTCGATGGCGGCCTTGTCCGCGTCGTCCACCGGCTGCGTCGTCAGGCCCGGGCCGATCTGCTCCTTGGGCACCCCGCCGCGGACGTAGATCACGCCGCCGTGCATGCCCGTGCCCAGGCTGCGGCCCGTTATCGGTTCGGAAGGCTTATCAGAATACATTCCGAGAAGCAAAATGATTCCGCCGGCCATGTATTCGCCGAGGAAGTCCCCGGCCTTGCCGCCAATGACGATGGTCGGCAGCTTCTCCATGTAGGCCTTCATGTGGATGCCCACGCGGTAGCCCACGTCGCCCTTGATGAAGATCTTGCCGCCGCGCATGGCGTAGCCCACCACGTCTCCGGCCAGGCCCTCGATGACCACGGTCCCGTCGTCCATGGTGTTGCCCACGCCGTCCTGGGCATTGGCCTTCACGCGGACCTTGGGGCCGCGCATGAACGAGCACATGTCCTGTCCCGGCACGCCCTGGATCTCGATGTTCACATCGCCTTCCAGGGCTCCGGCCAGGTAGCGCTGGCCGTTCACATTCTGCAACACAAGGTCAGTGGCGCCAGCGGCCACGGCCTCGCGGATCTGTTCATTGAACTGGCGGTAGTAGATGCCGCTCGCGTCCAGGGTAACTTTCTTGGCCATGATCCTTACGCCTCCAGATGCACGATAACCGGTTCGCCAGCCTTGGGCATCCACACGCGGTCCAGCTCGGGCTGCACTTCGCGGATGGCGCTCTCCTCGCTCGACATGAAGACCATGTCGTCCTTCTCGGCAACCACCAGCGGCCGCAGCTTGATGCGGTCGTTCAGGCCGAAGAGCCCGGTGTTGTCGGCCACGAGGATGGCAAAGGGACCGTTCAAGAGCGCCTGGCCGTAGACCATGCGCAGCGCTGTGTAAGCCTCTTTCTCCTGCTTGGGCATGCGCGCGATCTCGTCCCAGAAGGGCGGGGCAAAGACCTTGCAGGCCATCTCCTTACTGAGCCCGTGCTTGCGGATGAGCAGATCCAGCAGGTAGGCCACGACCTCGGTGTCGGTCATGAGCGTGCACAGGTAGTCGCGCTCGCAGAGATACCTGCGGTTGATGCCATACGAGCTGATCTCGCCGTTGTGCACGATGGACCAGTCCAGCAGCGTGAAGGGATGCGCCCCGCCCCACCAGCCCGGGGTGTTGGTGGGAAAGCGGTTGTGGCCGGTCCAGATGTAGGCCGAGTATTCCTCCAGGCGGAAGAAGTCGGCGATG
>JANXYI010000207.1 GCA_025350085.1 Deltaproteobacteria bacterium | reverse complement strand
CGACGACGGCCAGATCGGCTGGTATGTGGACGAGTTCTTCAAGGGCAACTACACCTTCGAGCGCAGCGGCGGCCCGGGCCCGCCGCCCGAGGGCGGGCAGCAGCGGGACAACGCCCAGGCGTAACGCGCAAAAAAGGCCGGGAGGTTCGCCCCCCGGCCTTTTCACTGGCGCGCGCGCCGCAGCCTACTTCTTCGCCTTCTGGTACGCGGCAATGGCCTTGTTCAGGTCGCTCAGCTCCTCGCAGCCGCCGGGGCACAGGGCCTGCAGCTTGGCCTGCTCGGCCTGGGCCTTCGGCAGATCATTCAGCTTGAGGTACGTCTCGCCCAGATACTCGTGGGCGCCCTTGTGGTTGGGGTTGATCTTGAGGGCCTTGTCGTAGCTGGCCAGGGCCGAGGGCATGTCGCCCGCGTTGCGCTGGCTGAAGCCGAGCAGGTTGAAGGCGTCGGCGTTGCCGGGGTCCTTGGCCGTGACATCCTTGAGCGCGGCAATGGCCCGGGGCCAGTCCTTGCTGTCCACATACCCGCGCGCCGCGGCGAGCGGGTCCTTGGGCATTGCGGTGGGCGTGCTTGCGGCCGGTGCGCTTGCGGCCGGACGCGGGCTGGGCCGTGTATCAAAGGCCAGGACCTGGCCCACGGAGCAGAGCACCAGAAGTGTTACCAGACCGGGCAGAAGGGAACGGATACGCACGGCAGCCTCCAGAGGTAATAATTGATGACGGAACGCTACCAAGGTATATTCTCCAATTATCGAAGGGTGTCAACGAAAAGTGGCGGAAAGGCGCTCCCCCTTCTCGCCGGGCCGATCCGTTTCCCGGGAAGCACAGCCCGTGCCTTCAGCGGCACGTCCATCCCCGGCGCCTTTGGCAACAGAAGCGGGCCGAAGCCGACGGAACAGGTCCGTCCCTTGTGCAGCCTTTTGCCCATGGCCGTGCACAATTTGCACATCTGGGCAGGCAAAGTGCACACGCAGGCCCGTGCGACGAGGACAGCATGGGGCCCCCTGCCCGCCAGGGCCCGGCCTGGGCTCAACCGCAGTCCTGGCCTGGGATTTGCTTCAAGGTATCAGCGCCCTTCAGCTTGACGAAGGCCGCGGAAGGCGTATCTTCCGCTCAGGAATCGCAAAATCGTGCGGGCCAAGCGCCCGCGAGGAGGACCCAAATGAAAAAAATCATCGTTTCCGCAGTGCTGACCACCTTCCTCCTGGGCTCCGTTGCCGGCTGCGCCGACAAGGCCCAGACCGGGGCCGGGGTGGGCGCCATGACCGGCGCCACCATCGGCGCGTTGACGAGCAAGAACAAGGGCCTGGGCGCCGTGCTCGGCGCGGGCATCGGCGGGCTCCTGGGCTATGCCATCGGCAACGAGATGGACAAGGGCGACCGCGCGCAGATCGGCAAGGCCCTGGAAGAGCAGCCCTCGGGCAAGCCCCTGGCCTGGAAGAACCCGGACACCGGCGCGCACTACGAGGCCACCCCGGGCACCCCGTACATGCAGCAGGACAAGGTCTACCGCGACATCCTGATCAAGGCCAATGTGGACGGCCAGGAAAAGGACGTGAAGGCCAAGGCCTACCGCAACCCCGACGGCACCTGGGTCCTGGTCCAGTAGCCGCAAAGACTCCGACGGTTGAGGCGACAAGGCCCGGGGCACCCTGCCCCGGGCCTTTCTTCGTCTGCCCCACGGAAACGTCGGCCAGCGGGCCAAAGAAAAGGCCGGACCCCAATCGATGAAAGAGGCCCGGCCTGTGGGTGTGTGGTCTGAGCCGTGAGGCGATGGTTGACGGATTGTCTGGCGGGCTAGAAACGGCCCTCGCCGGCCTTGTGCTCGGTGCCCACGGGCTTGGCCGAGTCCATGGGGCCGGGCTGGACCTCCTGGCGCACCTCCGGCACCACGGCCGGGGCAGCGGATGCAGCAGGCGCCGCAGCCTTCTCCTGGCCGGGGCGGTTCACGGAATAGCCGGAGAGGTCGTCGGCAGGCTTGGCTCCGGCCGGGGCAGCGGCCGGGGCTCCTGGGCGGCGCACCTCGGTGCTGGTGCCATGCACCTTGGACTCGCCGCTGTAGGCCTTGCCCACCATGCGGTCACCCCTGGAGGCGGCCTTCTTGCCGGTGCGCTTGTTCGCCTTGGTGTCGGCCTTGGCAGCGGGCTTCTTGTCCGCCTTGCCCTCGACCGCGGCCTTCTTGCCTTTCTGGCCCTTGGCCTCGGCGGTCTTGGCGATCTCGTCCACCTTGGCCGACTTCTTGACCTTGCGTTCGGGCGCGGCGCCGGGCTTCACCTCCACCCAGCCGCCGGGCGCGGCGTCAGTGGCCTTGCCAGCCTTTTTCTTGGCCTTGCGGGCCTTCTTTTCCTTGAGGGCGGCGGCCCGCTCCTCGGGTTTCATCTTGTAGACCTTGGCCTCGGCTGTCCCGGCGGCCAGCAGGCCCAGGGTCAGGGCGGCGGCCAGGAGTCCGGTGAGCATTTTTCGCATGATGAGCCTCCTTCAAACGGGGGGAGTCCAGGGCGGCGGGGTGCGCCGCGCACAACTCTGCAAGTGTACACGAGGAGTCCCACCGGCGTCCAGAGGCCGGAAGGCCCCGGCCGGGCTGGACTTTCCGCCCCGCCCCTGCTGCAGCCACCCTACTTCAGCAGTTGATCCAGCCGCGCCTCGTCAAAGCCCGACACCCGGGCCTGGCCCACGAAGATGACCGGGGTGCCGCTGATGTCCAGGTCCGAGGCCTTGGCCATGTCTTGAGCCACGGAGCGGGCAAATTCGGAATCGCCGAGGGCCGCCACGATGGCCGGGCCATCCTTGCCCAGGGCGGTCAACTCCGGGAACCGGGCCAGGAAGGCCGTCGCCACCTCGTTCCAGGCCCGATCCAGGGCCTCGGGGGTCCGCTCCGGCACGGACGGGACCGCAAGCTCGGTATAGGCAAAGCGCGCGAAGTCCAGGGCCTTGTCCGGGGCCTTGGCCGCGGCCCAGGCCATGAGCGCGCAGGCGATGTCCGCGCCCGGGTGCGAGGGCAGCGGGAAGTGCGCCAGCCTGAGCTCGGAGAAGGCGCCGGTCTTGCCCAGCAGGTAGCTGAAGGCCGTGCGGCAATAGGGGCAGAAGGGGTCGGACACGTAGACCAGGGCGGGCTTGCCGGGCGTGCCCTTGAGGATGGCATGGCCCAGCTCCTTGAGATCTGCCGCGCGCACGCGGTCCCGGGCGTCCTTGAGGATGCTTTTGCCCGCGCCGAGGTCCACGATGTCCGAGACGTAGAACTTCCCGTCCGCGCTGACGAAGAACAGGAAGGGCTGGGACTGGCCCGCGGCAGGCACCAGGCGGCCCTTCACGGCGTAGATGTCCATGCCGCTGAAGCTGGCCGCCTTTTCCACCATATCCACCTTGACGCTCTCCGCGGTCAGGGCCGGGGCATTGGGCCGCCCGGCCAGCCCGGCCGCGAAGTTCTTGCGGAAGACCTCGGCGTTGAACCCGGCCAGGGCCGTGGCCTGGGCCAGCAGGACAAGGGCCAGGGCCAGCAGCAGGGAGACGGGGATGCGGCGCATGTGCACTCCTTCAAGGGTTACAATAAGGGCTTGCGCTGGCGGCCGGACGGCTGCAGGCGGTGTCTGGTTCAGGCCCGGGCCGGGGCACAGGCGCGCGTCCCCCGGCGCTTAACAGACTGCGCCCCCGCAGGCAAGAACCGGCGGGGGCGCATCGCTGTCAGTCAGTGTCAGGGTTGTTGCTAGGCGCCGGCCTTCGGGCCGTTGCCATTCGCCGTGCCGTCGAGGATCTCCTCGGGCGCGTCCTCGGCCAGCTCGTTTGTGCCGGAGAAGACGGCCTGCAGCCTGTCCATGTCCAGCGCGCCCTCCCACTTGGAGACCACGATGGTGGCCACGCCGTTGCCGATCAAGTTGGTGATGGCGCGGGCTTCGGACATGAAGCGGTCCACGCCGAGCAGGATGGCCATGGCCGCCACAGGGATGGTGTGCAAGGAGCCCAGGGTGGCGGCGAGCGTGATGAACCCGCCGCCGGTGACCGCGGCCGCGCCCTTGGAGGTCAAGAGCAGGATGCCCATCATGTACATCTCGTCGCCAAAGGTCAGCGGCGTGTTCGTGGCCTGGGCCAGGAAGATAGCGGCCATGGTCAGGTAGATGCACGTGCCGTCGAGGTTGAAGGAGTAGCCCATGGGCAGCGTCAGGCCGACCACGGACTTGTTGCAGCCGCAGACCTCCATCTTGGCCATCATGCGCGGCAGGGCGGCTTCGGAGGAGCTTGTGCCGAGCACGAGCAGGATCTCTTCCTTGATGAAGCAGAGGTAGCGCCACAGGCTGAAGCCCGCCAGGCGGCAGACGGCCCAGAGGACCACGAAGATGAACAGCAGGCAGGTGGTGTACACGCCGGCCATGAGGTACATGAGCTGCTGGAGCGTGGAGACGCCGTGGACGCCGACCACGTAGGCCATGGCGCCAAAGGCGCCGAGCGGCGCGAAGTACATGATGTAGTGCACGACCTTGAACAGGCCCTTGCCGAACTCGTCGATGAAGGTGGTGACGCTCTTGGCCTTTTCGCCCAGGGCCGAGAGGGCCAGGCCGAAGAAGATGGAGAAGAACAGGACCTGGAGGATCTCGCCCTTGGCAAAGGCGTCCACCACGTTGGCCGGGATGATGTTCAGGATGAAGTCGATGGTCGAGAGCTTCTTGCCCTCGCCCGCGTACTTGGCAACCGCCGCCGGGTCAAGGGAGGCCACGTCGATGTTCATGCCCACGCCGGGCTCGTAGACCTTGACCACCACCAGGCCGATGGCCAGCGCGATGAGCGTCATGGTCCAGAAATAGAGCATGGCCTTGAGGCCCACGCGGCCGACCTTGCCCATGTCGCCCATCTTGGCGATGCCGACGACCACAGTGCAGAAGATGATGGGGGCGATGATCATCTTGATCATCTTGATGAAACCGTCGCCAAAGGGCTTCATCTGCCCGGCGAAGCCGTCCTTGCC
>JANXYI010000145.1 GCA_025350085.1 Deltaproteobacteria bacterium | reverse complement strand
CTTCCGCGGCATCTTCTTCATCATGACCTTCTTCACCATCGGGGTGATCTCGAACTTCCGCAAGCTGTGGGCCGAGGGCTTCGGCAAGCTCGCCGCAGTGTACTTCCTGTGCCTGTTCGGGTTCATCATCTGGGTCGGTCTGGCGATCTCGTGGATCTTCTTCAGCGGCATGGAGCCGCCAATCATCTCGGGTCCGTCGCTCATGGGCTTATGATCTGTAGAGTAGGAGGTGATTATGCCTGACAAACACAAGATTACCGCAGAAGAAGAGAGCGCAATGGTCGACGAGATGAAGAAGATGGAGTACGAGCCGCTCTTGCCCATCGAAAAGAAGCTCATCAGCTACAGCATCGGCCTGGGCATCGTGCTGTTGTTCGTGTTCATCTGGATGAGCCGGACCTTCTTCCCGGTCACGACCAAGCTCGAATCCCCCAACGCCGAGGTCAAGGCGGCCACGGCGACTTCGGCCCCGGCCATGCCCGCGGGCGTTGCTCCGGCGGCTCCGGCCCCGGCGGCTCCGAAGTAGGACAGGAACGTCCCGCGCAGAGTGATGCGCAACCACAAACGAAAGGCCCCGCCCCTTTTCCGAGGGGGGCGGGGCCTTTATATTTCCAACAAATCCCGCTCTCGTTGACACAAGTCAAAGCGCTCTGCCCCCCCCTTGTCCTAATCAGGAGCTGCGTGAGCGGGAAACCGCACCCCAGCAAACTAAAATCCGGAGGACAAGCCAATGTTTTGCAACCAGTGTGAACAGACCGCCAAAGGCACCGCCTGCACCGCGCTTGGCGTGTGCGGCAAGAAGCCCGACGTCGCCGCCCTGCAGGACCTCGTCATCTACGCCTGCCAGGGACTGTCCTGCGTGGCCCATGCGGCCGCGCAAAAGGGCGTGACCGACAAGGACACCGACCTCTTTCTCTACAAGGCCGTGTTCAGCACACTCACCAACGTGAATTTCGACCCCGAGCGCTTCGTGCCGCTCATTGCCAAGGCCGTGGAACTGCGCGTGTGCCTGCAGGCCAAGCTGAACCCGCTCGGGGTTCCTGCGCCCGACTGCGACGCCGCGCGCTTCACCCCGGCGAGCGACCTTGACGGCCTGGTCGCCCAGGGCGAAGCCCATCCCCTGACCGCCCTGGACCCGGACGCCGACATCGCCTCCCTCAAGCAGACCGTCATCTACGGCGTCAAGGGCGTGGCCGCCTATGCCGACCACGCGGCGCTGCTCGGCCAGTACGACGCGGGCGTGGCCGCCTACATCTACGAGGCCCTGGCCAGCGCGCTGCGTACGGACCTGGACCTGGGCGCCTGGGTGGACCTGGCCATGCGCTGCGGCACCGCCAACCTCAAAGCCATGGAGCTGCTCGACGCGGGCAACACCGGAACCTACGGCCATCCCGTGCCCACGGCTGTGCCCATCGGCCACCGCAAGGGCAAGGCCATCCTGGTCTCCGGCCACGACCTGAAGGACCTGGAGACCCTGCTTAAGGCCACCCAGGGCAAAGGCATCGACATCTATACCCACGGCGAGATGCTGCCGACCCACGGCTACCCCAAGCTCAAGGCCTATCCGCACTTCTTCGGCCACTACGGCACGGCCTGGCAAAACCAGATCAAGGAGTTCGGGGCCTTCCCCGGCGCCATCCTGATGACCACCAACTGCATCCAGAAGCCGCAAGCCAGCTACCTGCCGAACATCTTCACCACCGGGCTCGTGGGCTGGCCCGGCGCAGTACATGTGGGCAACGAGGACTTCTCCGCGGTCATTAAGCGCGCGCTCGAGTTGCCCGGCTTCACCGACGACGAGGATCGCGGCACGGTCAACGTGGGCTTTGGCCGCAACGCGGTGCTGGGCGTGGCTGGCGCGGTCATCGACGCCGTGAAGGCCGGGAAAATCCGCCACTTCTTCCTGGTGGGCGGCTGCGACGGCGCCAAACCGGGGCGCAACTACTACACCGAGTTCGTGGAAAAGGCGCCCAAGGACACCGTCATCCTGACGCTGGCCTGCGGCAAGTTCCGCTTCTTCGATAAACAACTCGGCGAAATCGGCGGCATCCCGCGCCTGCTCGACATCGGCCAGTGCAACGACGCCTATTCGGCCATCCAGATCGCGCTCGCCCTGGCCGGGGCCTTCAACTGCGGGGTCAACGAGCTGCCGCTGTCCTTGATCCTGTCCTGGTACGAGCAGAAGGCCGTGGCCATCCTCTTGACCCTGCTCTCGCTCGGCATCAAGAACATCCGCCTGGGACCCTCCTTGCCCGCGTTCATCACCCCGAACGTACTGGACTTCCTGGTCAATAACTTTGGCATCAAGCCCATCACCACCCCGGACGAGGACTTGAAGGCCATTCTCGGCTAGAACCCTTGCGAACCGAAGAAACAGTGCTATAGTCTACGCCTCAACACCTTCACACTCCACGGGCGCGGGGGCCAACGAACACCCCCGCGCCCCCTTTCGAGGGAACAAACCATGCGCGCCACACGAAAGCTCATCACCGTGAACGAGGACCTGTGCAACGGCTGTGGCAACTGCGTCACCGGCTGCGCCGAGGGGGCGCTGGCCGTCATCGACGGCAAGGCCAGGCTCGTCAACGAGGTCTTCTGCGACGGCCTGGGGGCCTGCCTGGGCGAATGCCCCACCGGCGCGCTCAAGGTCGTGGAGGTGCAGGCCGAAGATTTCGACCCCGAGGCCGTGGTCAGCCACCTGACCAGCCAGGGCCGCGCCGTGCCGGACCACATGCCCGACCCCGCCAGCCTGCGGCTCAGCCTTCGGCCGGTTCAAGGGGGCGTCGCGCCCAAGCCGCACGGCGGCGGCTGCCCCGGTAGCCGGACCATGTCCCTGAAGCCCCAGGGCTCGCCCTGCCAGCAGGCCAATGTTCCGACACAGCAGTCCGGCGGCCCCTCGAACCTCTCGCACTGGCCCATCCAGCTACGCCTGGTGCCGCCCACCGCGCCCTTCCTCAAGAACGCGCGCCTGTTGCTCACGGCCGACTGCGTGCCGCCGTCCTATCCTGATTTCAACGCCAAACTCCTGCCCGGACGGGTGCTGCTGCTCGGCTGCCCCAAGTTCGACGACGCGCAGGCCTACATCGACAAGCTGGCCGAGATCCTGCGCCAGAACCCCATCCAGGACATCGCGGTTGTCCAGATGGAGGTGCCCTGCTGCGCCGGGCTCACCACCATCGCCCTGCGCGCGGCCCAGGCAGCGGGCAGCGCCGTGCCCATTGAAACCATCGTCATCACCCGCGACGGACAGACCCAGGCCCACGGCGCTGGCGGCCTGCCGCGCTTTGCCGGGTAAAACCACCGCAACCGGACAGCCATCGACGGACAATCAAAGAGGAGACGCGCCATGAAGATCGTGGACCTGCACACCCAGAACAGCTTCAAGCCCACCGGACCGAGCATGCTGCTCGTGCACGAGAGTGAGCACATGAAGGTCATCAACTTCAACTTCAAGGCCGGACAGGGTCTGCCCCTGCACTCACACAACCTGGAAGGCGAGCTCGTCATCTGCATCCTGGAAGGCGAGGGCCACTTCCTCTCCGCCGAGGGCAAGACCCCGGCCAAGGCCGGCGACACCCTCGTCTGCCCCATCGCCACGCCCCACGGCGTGGGCGCCACCACCGACATGCGCATCCTCGTGACCATTGCCCCGCCCATCTAGCGGAACACCCCAGGGGATGCATCCCCCTCCGCGAGC
>JANXYI010000166.1 GCA_025350085.1 Deltaproteobacteria bacterium | reverse complement strand
CGCCGCATCAAGGACAAAGGCGTAGTCGATGTCATCGCCCGTGCCACGAAGTTCATCAATCATGGTCTTCATGCGCAGGAAGTCCAGGGTCAGCATGCTGTCGACAAGCTGCAGGGCGAGATTTTCGGCAAGCACCTTCCCCCGCTCGCGCGATTCGGTGATGGTGGCCCTGGTCGCTATGCGGCTCACCGGGACGGCTATCGATACAGCCATGAGCACCATGATAAGAGAGATGCCCAGGACGATCTTGGTCTGGAATCTGAGTCGGGAGAAGAACAACATATCCGTCCTTCTAGTCCAGATTAAGCATATGGGCGAGCTCGCGGATCGAATCGAAGTCCTGGTCCTTGGCTGGGATGATGCGGCCGATGTCCGCGGCCTCAAGGATGGACGCATGTTGGGGGTTGGCTGGGTCCAAAGCGAACATGGCTTGGGCTATCTTGCCCACAACCCGCTGATCTAGGTCCCTGCGCGCGGCAAAAAGCCATTCGGGATAGGACTTGGTGCGGGCCAGGATGCGGATCTGGTCGATATCGATACGGCCGCGCAACACGTCCAGCGTGCCTTCGCGGATGGTGCCGAAGTCGTACTTGCCTGCCAGGACAGCCAGCACTACGTTTTCCTGCTTACCACCAGGGCCGGGGGCAAAAGCTATTTCCGCAAAGTCCTGCTTCTGGATGCCCAGGCCATGGAACTCGCCCAGGGCAAACAGGTAGCCGGCCGCCGAGAGCGGATCCACGGCGATCCAGCGCTTACCCCGACAGTCAGCCAGGGTCTTGAGGGTGTGGTTGTCACTGCGGCAGATGATCTCGCTTCTAAAATTGGCCCTGCCGGAGGAGGAGATGATCCGGGCGAAGCTCCAGGCCCCTTGCCTGGCCATCTTGATATACACGAAAGGATTGGTGAAAGTGATGTCGATTTGGCCCCGTTCCACCATTTTCACATGGTCATCGAAGGTGTCTGGGAAGACTTGGCGCAGGTGCAAGCCAGTGGCATTGCTCAAATACTCCACCAACAGGTGGTGACGCTTGTAGGACGTTGTGTGGGAATACTGCGGGAGGTAGGCGTAGGTGAGACCCTTTTCCGGGCCAGGCACGACTAACTCCTGGCGCTTGGACAAGTCGACGTGCTTTGTGGGCTCCTCCTGGGCACACCCCAGGCAGAAAAGCAGGAACAGCACTTCCGCCAGCGCCAACCCCCAAAGCACCAACCGATTGCTCGTCAAGGGGTGGCATCTCCGTACCTTTCGCATGGGTACCCTCGTTTCGTCATTGAAGTATCCCGCGCCCACTGACCTTCCTCAAGAATTACACCCGCTCGATGCCCTTATTGGCAGAGCGCCTAACGCAGCGTCAGAACTCTGCGGTTTGGTTACGGTTCCTTCTACTTTGTACGCAGGCGATTGGTGTTTGTAAATACGACTTTGGATCCAAATATCCCTAGGAATAGTCTTCGGGGCACAAAGGTGAACAGCCCCTCAGCCGAAACCCTCCCCGAGGGGGGGAGAAAGGGGGGATGGGGGCCATGAATCCCCCCAAATGTCCCGCCGGAATGTACCAGTGGGGCCGCTTGGGAGGAAACAGCCGAGTAGAAGGGTGTATCAAGCGCTTTTGAAATGGCACAAAAAAAGAGTGGGGCCAGCTGGTTGCCAACCCCACTCTATTACTTTTGGTGCCGAAGGGGAGACTCGAACTCCCATGGCCTTGCGACCACTAGACCCTGAACCTAGCGTGTCTACCAATTCCACCACTTCGGCGTTGCGAAGGAAGCATTTAGCGTCATCGCGCCCCGGATGCAAGCATTTTCTGCCCCAGGGGCTGATTTTCCGCGCCGGGCCTCCCGTCTCTGCCGCCTGTCTCTTGCCCGCTATCTTTCGTCGATGGGCACAAAATCGCGCAGGACCTGGCCGACGTACACCTGCCGGGGCCGGTGGATCTTGGTCTGTTCCTGATGCTCCTCGTACCAGTGGGCGATCCAGCCGGGCATGCGGCCGATGGCGAACATCACCGGGAACATCTGCACCGGGATGTTCAGCGCGCGCAGGATGATGCCGGAGTAGAAGTCCACGTTGGGGTACAGCTTGCGCTCGATGAAGTAGTCGTCAGCCAGAGCGGCTTCCTCGAGTTCCTTGGCGATGTCGAGCAGCGGATCGCGCACCCCGAGCGCCGCGAGCACCTCGTCTGCGCTCTCTTTGACGAGCGTCGCGCGCGGGTCGAAGTTCTTGTAGACGCGGTGGCCGAAGCCCATCAGCCGCACGCCATCTTCTTTGTTCTTCACGCGCTCGATGAACTTCTTGGCGCCCTCGCCGGAGGCTTGAATCTCCCCGAGCATCTTCAACACCGCCTCGTTGGCACCGCCGTGCAGCGGGCCGTAGAGCGCATTGATGCCGGCCGAAATGGAGGCGAAG
>JANXYI010000140.1 GCA_025350085.1 Deltaproteobacteria bacterium | reverse complement strand
TCGACGAGCTGTTGGTCAAGATAGAGGCGCTTGAAAAGGAGCTGATGGAGGAGCTGCGGGCCATCGAGCCCAAGCTGCTCTACACCATCCGCGACAAGAAGGTCCGCTTCGACGCCGAGATCAAGCGCCAGCACAAGCTGCTGGTCACCAAGTGGTTCAACTACGTCTACGATTCCGGGCTGCTCATCGTCCTGACCATCCCGCTCGTCTGGTCGGCGCTCATCCCCACCCTGATCCTGGACGCGGCGATCTGCCTGTACCAGCTCATCTGCTTCCCGGTGTACGGCATCCCCTTCGTGAAGCGCTCGGAATATATCGTTATGGACCGCCAGTCCCTGCGCTACCTGAACATCCTGGAAAAGTGCAACTGCACCTATTGCGCGTATTTCAACGGGGTCATGGGCTACATCCGCGAGGTGGCGGCCAGGACCGAGCAGTACTGGTGCCCCATCCGCCATGCCCGGGCCATCCGCCCTGTGCACAGCCGCTACCGCCATTTCTTCCCCTACGGTGACGCCGAGGCCTACCGCCAGGGCCTGGCCGAGGTGCGCAAGCGCTTCGAGGACCTGAAGCAACGCGAAAAGGACGACGGCCCGAGCTGACGTGTCGGCCTCCGCCCGGACCGCCGCGTTGCGGGTGGCATGGCGCCCCCCTTCCCCCCGCGAAAATCCTCTGCTATAGCTTTAAGAATGGAAGCAGGCGCAAAAGGAAAAACCTATAAAATCGGGCAGGCTGCCAAGCTGCTTGATGTGAAGCCCTTTGTCCTGCGCTTCTGGGAGAGCGAGTTCGGACACGTGCTGGTGCCTGTGCGCACCCCGGCTGGGCAGCGCGCATACACTGAAGCCAATGTCGCCACCGTTCGCGCCATCAAGAGCCTGCTCTACGACGAGGGCCTGACCATCGAGGGCGCGAAAAAGCGCCTCGGTCAGCCCCTGGGCCCTGCCCGTGAGCCGGCCCGACCCGCGCCAGCCGCCAGCCCCGCGCCTGACGGAACACCTGGGCCGGACCTGCGCGCCGTGGTGCGCGACACCCTGATGGACATCGAACGCGAACTCAAGGCCATCCGCGACCTTCTGGGCGGCTGACGCCCGTTCCCCCCACGAACACAGGAGGGCTCCATGCGCTATCTGGTCATCATCGGCGGGATCATTGCCGCCTTGTTCGTCCTGGCCGCCGTGCTGCTCGCGGTCATGGTCGACCCCAACAAATACAAGGGCGACGTGGCCAAGCTGGTGAAGGACAGGACCGGCCGCGAGCTGGTCTTCGAGGGCGACGTGAAGCTGGCCTTTTTCCCGCGCCTGGGCGTGCAGACCGGCGGCGTGCGCCTGAGCAACGCCGCGGGCTTCGGCGACAAGCCCTTCACGCGCATCCAGGCCGCCAACGTCAGCATCAAGATCCTGCCGCTGCTGCTCAAGCGCGTGGAGGTGGGCCTGATCTCGCTGGAGGGCCTGGAGGTGCATCTGGCGCGCGACGCCGAGGGCCGCGCGAGCTGGACCGATTTCTTCGGCGTTGAGTCAGACACGTCCGGCGAGCCGACCAGGCCCGAGGCGCCGAAGAAGCCAGAAGGCGGCGGAATTCTGGAGGGCCTGACCCTGGACGGCCTGCGCATCAAGGACTCCAGCCTGACCTATGACGACCTCCAGGAGCACGAGCACCATGCCGTGACCGGCATCAACGTGGAGGTGAAGGCCATCCGGCCCGGCAAGCCCTTTGACTTCGAGGCCGCGTTCAACCTGGAGTCCAAGGCCCCGGAACTCCAGGCCAAGGCCGAGCTCAGCGGCACGGCCACCCTGAACCTGCCGGACCAGCGGCACCTGCTCTCGAATTTCAAGGTCAAGATCGCGGCCACGGGCAAGGGCGTGCCCGGCGGCAAGGGCGAGCTCTCCCTCGGCCTGGCGGAGCTCAAGCTGGACATGCGAGAGCAGACCGCCCAGGCCGCGGGCCTGACCCTCGAGGCCTACGGGGCCAAGGGCACGGGCCAGTTCCAGGTGGCGAACCTGCTGGACGCGCCGGACTACAAGGGCCGCATCGAGTTTGCGGACTTCAGTGGCCGGGAGCTTTCCGCCGCGCTCACGGGCAAGGCCCCGGACACCGCGGACGCGGGCGCCTACCAGCACATCAGCGCAGCCGTGGAGTTCCGGCACGGCAAGGGCTACACGGAAATCCCGGCCTTCAAGGCCAGCCTGGACGAGGCCAAGGTGGAGGGCCGCCTGCGGCTCACGGGCATCGACAAGCTCTCCTGCAATTTCAACGTGCGCATCGACGGCCTGGACGCCGACCGCTTCATGCCGGCCAAGAAACACGGCGAGGCGGAAAAGGAAGCCGCAGCCAAGGAAGCCGCGGCCGGAGGCAAGAAGGACGACCTGTTCCCGGTGGCGACCCTGCGCGGCTTAAGCCTGGACGGCCAGCTTGCTGCCGAGCGCTTCAAGGTCAAGGGCCTGCGCTTCGATTCGCTCAAGGTGCCCATGAGCGCGCAGAACGGCGTGCTCGACGTGGGCCAGGTGGACGCGCGGCTGTATAGCGGCTCGGTCAAGGCCAACGTGCGCGTGGACGTGCAGGGCGCGGAGCCCGTGGTCACGCTGCACCTGGTGGCAGCAAACCTGCAGGCCCGGCCCCTGTTCACGGACCTGAACGGCAAGGAGAGCCAGTTCGCGGGCACGCTCATGCTGGACACCACCTCGCCGCTGGTGGCCCAGGGCAACAGCGCCCTGGCGCTCAAGCGCACGCTGCTCGGCCGGGCGCGCTTCTCAATCAAGGACGGCGTGTTCCCGGGCGTGAACATGGTCGCCAGCGTGGGCGAGGTTGCCCAAAAGGCCAAGAAGACCGCGGGCCTGCCCGAGGCCGGGTCCGAGAAGTCCACTAAGTTCGGCAGCATCGATGGCACCGCGGTCATCACCAGCGGCGTGGTGGCCATCAACGACCTGGAGTTCAAGGCGCCGTTCCTGCGCGCCGAGGGCCGCGGCACGGTGAACCTGGTCAGCAAGGAGGTCGACTACACCCTGCATACACGGGTGGTGCCGAGCACCGAGGGCCAGGGCGGTAGCGCGGGCCTGCTCGGCCTGGTGGTGCCCATCCGCATCACCGGCCCGTACGACAACCCCTCCTTTGCCACGGACTACCTGCGCGCGCTGGGCAAGGGCGCCATCGACGCCGTGGGGGGCGTGGTCCAGGGCGTGGGCAATGTCATCACCGGCAAGAAGGGCACGGACGGCAAGAGGTCCGGCGGACTTTTGGAAGGCGTAAAAAAACTGTTTTAATTCTGATCTTTATATCTGGAGTATTTATGCAGCGCTTCGCATTTTTTGTCGACGGCTCAAATCTGTACGGCTCCCTGCGGACCATGAACCTGGAGATCAACAACTACGCGCAGCTCTACGCGCACATGTACCGTGAGGCGGTGCGCACCTGGCACGAGGTGACCCTGCAGGACGCCCCGGCGCAAGCGCAGCTTCGGCGCGTGTACTGGTACGCCGTGGGCGGCATCGACGACTGGGATCTGCAGAACCCGCAGTCGCGCGCGGCGTTGCGCTCGGCCTTTGTGCGCGACCAGGAGATCCGTGCCCTGTGGCTGGCCCGGGTGGCCCAGACCGGACCCGAGCTCCTTGTCGCCGAGGGGGCGGATCTGGAGGAGGCGGCCTGGGCCGCCTGCTACGCCGATTTCCGCGACTGGTACCACCAGAAGATCCGCGCCCTGGACGGCATGCGCCGGTTCTACGCCGGGGTGCGCGCCTCCTCGGACCTCATCGACATCCGCGAGGCCGGGCACTGGAAGGTCAACTTCCTGCACAAATGGGTGGAGGAAAAAGGCCTGGACACAGCCCTGGCCGTGGACATGGTGGCGCTCCAGGACAACTACGACGTGGCCATCGTGGTTTCGGGCGACGCGGACGCCATCCCGTCCATCCGGCATTTGAAGGAACGCGGCAAGCACATCGCAGCCGTGGAGTTCGTGGGCGGCGGCGGGGGCGACACGCGCGGCCGGGCCTTTTCCTCGCGCCTCAAGGTCCACGCGGACTTCGTGCTGCGCATCCATGAGAAGGACATCGTGCACCTGGACCACCGCAACAAGGGCATGGCCAATGGCGGGGCAGGATAGGGGCGTTGGACCGGGGCTCCGCCCCGTACCCCGCCAAAGGGCCTGAGGCCCTTTGAAATCCCCATTTGGCTGCGATTTCTGCGGCGCGGACCGCCGCAGAAATCGCAGCGGACAAATGAAGGGGTCCGGGGGGAATCATTCCCCCCGGCGGAGGG
>JANXYI010000119.1 GCA_025350085.1 Deltaproteobacteria bacterium | reverse complement strand
TGCTCTTCAGCTCCCTGGCGGCCTTACGGCTGACCTGGGTCTCGGTGTACTGGCTGGGCATCCGGGCGCACCGGCTGCGCGTCAAGCTGCAGCGGTTCCTGGCGCCCGAAGAAGCCTAGAGGTTTGAAGCCTAGGGATTTTGTGCCGGTTCAGTGCCGGGCTGGCTGGCCAGCTCGTCCAGGGCGGCCCAGAGGGCCTCGCGGCCCTGGCCCGTGGTGCTGGAGAAGCACAGGGGCGTGGCCGCGCCGCCGAGCAGGTCGCGCCACTCCCGCTGCCGGGCCGAGGCCTCGCGCTGGTTGACCTTGTCACACTTGGTCAAGACGGGCAGGATGCGGATGTTCGCATGGCGCAGCCAGGAGACCACCTCGAGGTCGCTCTTCTGCGGGGGCACGCGCACGTCGAGGAGCACGGCCACGGCCTTGAGGCCCGAATTCTTGGTCAGGAACTGCTCGATGAGCGCGCCCCACTTGGCGCGTTCGGCCTGGGAGCGCCGGGCGTAGCCGTAGCCGGGCAGGTCCACAAGGGTGTACCCGCCGGGTGTGATGTGGAAGAAGTTGACGCTCTGGGTCTTGCCGGGCGTGGAGCTGGTCTTGGCCAGGCCCTTGCGCGCCGCCAGGCAGTTGATGAGCGAGGATTTGCCGACATTGGAGCGCCCGGCCAGGGCCACCTGGGCCTCGCCCGTGGGGTTAAGCTGGGAGAGCTCGTAGGCTGTTTTGACTAACTCGAAGGATCGATTCATAGTACCCCGGTTCCCGGGTTCATCCCGGTGCGCAGTAGATGGTGGCTTTTTCGGCCTGAGTCAAGCGGCCACAGACCCCAAACCCCAGGCGGCAGTCATGAAGACACGCAAATACCTCATCCTGAACGGCCCCAACCTGGGCCACATCGGCACCCGCCAGCCCGAGATCTACGGCGCCAAGGGCCTGGACAGCCTGCCGGAACTGCTGAAAGAGCTTCTGGGCGAGGCGGCGGGCGGCATCGAGCTCGTGTTCCACCAGTCCAATTTCGAGGGCAACCTCATCGACCGCCTGGAGATGGCCCGGCGCGAGGAGCTGGACGGCGTGGCGTTCAATGCCGGGGCGCTGACGCACACCAGCCTGGCGCTGGCTGACTGCCTGGCCTGGATCGGTGTGCCCTGCGTGGAGGTGCATCTCTCGAACATCTTTGCCCGCACGGACGAGCCCCTGCGTCAGCAGAGCCTCATGGGCAAGGCCTGCATCGGAGTTGTTGCCGGTTTCGGCATTCTCGGGTATGCGTTGGCCGTCCTTGCGCTGGAGCGCCACGTCAACAGGTGAACGCCACCTGCGAGGACAAAAAATCCTAAGGCGCGGCAATATCTTGCCCGCCACGTCCCCGGAGGTTGAATGTATTCCACGTCTGATTTCCGTCGCGGTCTGAAGATCGAGATGGATGGCAAGCCATACGAAATCGTCGAGTTCCAGCATGTGAAGCCCGGCAAGGGCGGCGCCTTTGTGCGCACCAAGCTCAAGCACATCCTCACCGGCCGTGTGGTGGACCAGACCTTCCGCTCCGGCGAGAAGGTCGACAAGCCGGACATCGCCATGCAGGACATGCAGTACCTCTACCGCGAGGGCGAGGACTTCGTGTTCATGGACATGGAGTCCTATGAGCAGAAGCACATCCCGGCCACCCAGGTGGGCGAGAAGGGCGGCTACGTCAAGGAGGGCGAGACCGTGAAGGTCCTGCTCTACAACGGTGAGCTCTTCGACATGGACCTGCCCGCGTCCGTGGTGCTCGAGATCGTGGAGACCGAGCCCGGGGTCCAGGGCGACCGCGTGACCAATGCCAACAAGCCCGCGAAGATGGAGACCGGCATCATGGTCAACGTGCCGCTGTTCATCACCCAGGGCGAACGCATCAAGGTCGACACCCGCACGGGCGCGTACATCAGCCGCGACCGCGACTAGACGGGCGGCTGTCCGGCCTGCGGAGAAGACTTCGCGGGCCGGACGCCCCCCGGCCCAGGATTCGCCGCCTTAGGCGGCAGTGGAGGGTAGGGTCACGGACAGCACAAAGTTCCGCATGGAGATCAAGGGGTTGGCCTACCTGTTTGTGGCCGCCTTCCTGTTCCTGTGCGTCTTTTCCTTCCACCCCGACGACCCGACCTTCAACGTCTCCTCCTCGGCCAAGGTGGTGCACAACCACGCGGGCGCCATCGGCTCGTACATCGCCGGGTTCCTGGTGGAGCTTTTCGGCATCGGGGCCATTGCCTGGCCCCTGCTTCTGGCCTACCTGGGCCTGGCCCAGTTCGCGGACCGCCTGCGCCTGCCCTGGTACCGCTGGGCCGGGATCGCCACGCTGATCCTGAGCATCATGGCCTGGGTCACCGGGCCCTGGGCTGCTCCGGTGCAGGCGCTCAAGCCCGCGCTCACCGGCGGCGGGCTCATCGGCAAGTCCGTGGCCGGGCTCACCGTAAGCCTCATGAGCCCCTGGGGCTCGGTGCTGTTCTGGCTGTTCCTCAGCGCCACCTCGTTGCAGATCGGCTTCCAGGTGAGCTGGGCCACGGCGTTCAAGCGCCTGAAATCATTCGCCTACGATCAGTGGTGCAAGCAGCGCGAGCGCATCCTGCGCCGCCGCGCAGTGGAGGCAGGCCCAGTCAGGTCGGCCAAGGCCGACGCCCCTGTGAATGGCCCGGCCCTGCGCAAGGTCGAACTGAAGCCCGATTTCAGGTCAGGGGCCCAGCCCTGCCCGGGCGGCGACGACTTGGTGCTCAAGCCCTTCGAGGCCCCGGCCCAGAAGAAAAAGATTCCGGCCCAGCCGTTGCCGTCCAGCCACGCCGATCTGCCCAGTTCGGAGCTCCTGCGCGAGGCCCCGGTGCAGCAGGCCACCGCCGACCCCAAGGTCCTGCAGGCCAAGGCCCGGCAGCTCACCGCCTGCCTGGCGGACTTCAACATCCAGGGCGAGATCCAGCAGGTGCTGCCTGGCCCTGTGGTGACCATGTTCGAGTTCAAGCCCGCGCCCGGGGTCAAGATCAGCACCATAGCGGCGCGGAACGACGACATCGCGCTTTCGCTCAAGGCGCTGGCCGTGCGCATCGAGGCGCCCATCCCGGGCAAGGACTCCATCGGCGTGGAGATCCCCAACGAAAAACGCCAGACAGTAAGCCTGCGCGAGATCATCGAGTCCCCGGTCTTTGTCATGGCGCGCTCCCCGCTGACCCTGGCGCTGGGGAAAGACATCCAGGGCGCGCCGCAGATCGCGGACCTGGCCGCCATGCCGCACCTGCTCGTGGCCGGGGCCACGGGTGCGGGCAAGAGTGTCTGCCTGAACGGCTTTCTGGTGAGCCTTTTGTACAAGGCTACGCCCGAGCAGGTGAAACTCCTGTTGATTGACCCCAAGCGCATCGAGCTGGCCATCTACTCCGACCTGCCGCACCTGGTGCACCCCGTGGTCACGGACATGACGCTGGCCAAGAGCGCGCTCGAGTGGGCCATGTTCGAGATGGACTCGCGCTACGAGACCCTGGCCAAGCTCGGGGTGCGCAACATCGAGGGCTTCAACCAGAAGTTGGAGGAATGGGGCGACAAGCGGCCCGAGGAGTTCGCCGATCTGGCGCTCCTGCCGTACCTGGTCATCGTCATCGACGAGCTGGCCGACCTGATGATGACCGCGGCCAAGGACGTGGAGACCTGCATCGTGCGCCTGGCCCAGCTGGCGCGCGCCGCGGGCATCCACATGATCCTGGCCACCCAGCGGCCCAGCGTCGACGTCGTCACCGGCCTGATCAAGGCCAACTTTCCCACGCGCATCTCCTTCCAGGTGACCAGCCGCCACGACTCGCGCACCATCCTGGACACGGTTGGCGCGGAGCGGCTGCTGGGCAAGGGCGACATGCTCTACAAGTCCGGCGGCGCCAAGCTCAGGCGCCTGCACGGGGCCTATGTGGACGAGGCCGAGATCGAGGCCGTGGTGGCGCACTGGAAGGCGAGACAGCCCCAGCAGTTCGAGCTGGACTTCACCGAGTGGCGCAAGGACTTCGAGGCTGGTCCCGGCGGATCTTCCGGCAGCGGGCCGGGCGGGGAGGGCGGCGCCGACGGCGACCCCATGTACGCCGAGGCCGTGGAGTTCGTCATGAGCCAGGGCCGGGCGTCCATCTCGCTCATCCAGCGCCGCTTCCGCATCGGCTTCAACCGCGCGGCCCGGTACATCGAGCAGATGGAGGCCGAGGGCCTGCTCGGCGCCTCTGACGGCAGCAAGCCCCGCACGGTGATCAAGGGCCGCGACTAGCGCCCGAGCCCTCCAGCCTCGTTCCAAGCCGGAAGTTTCTTCCCTGCGCACGTAACACTTGCGCGTCCTCCTGCCTGAGAGTGCCTCTGGCCGCCTTTGGTTGGCTCAAACGCCAGCCGGGCGCAGCCCGTAAAACGGCTCCCTGCGCCATCGCCGGGACACGCTGGCCTGTTTTGGCGTCTGCCAATCGCCTTGGTATGGATAATGCTTGCCAAAGGGAACGTCGCAGTTTGGAAAGAATTTTCAGGAGGGCAGGCCATGTCGATCAACGGTGTCGGAAACGCGCAGTACTTCATCGCCAAACTCGGGGTGCTCGACCCCTTCAGCACGGACACGTCCACGGACCCGCTGCTGTCGGCAAACTCCACCGGCAACACCGCGGCCGCGGGCTACGACCCCATGCTCGACACGGGCACGGACAGCACGACCGCCACCGCGCAGAACAACATCTCCTCGGCAGCGTCCCTGCTCAGCTCCCTGGCGCAGTTGCAGAAGCAGAACCCCGCGGCCTTCAAGGAGGTTACCAGCGAGATCTCCTCCAGTCTGCGCGAGGCCGCCGGGCAGTGCACGGACACCATGCAGAGCTACTCGCTGGGGAGCCTGGCCGACAAGTTCTCCAACGCCGCGGCAACAGGCAGCCTGACCGCAGTCTCCGCGTCCAAGACGGCCAACAGCCTGCGCGGCTACGGCACCAGCAGCAACCTGGTCACGACCTTCCTGTCCCCGGACATGGACCCGAACCTGTTCGGCGCGGTGAGCAATCTGGTCGAGAGCAAGCTCAACTCGGTCCTGTCCGACAGCTAGCGCGGCCAAACTTCAAGCCAATGAAGAAGGCCCTGGCGGAAATTTCCGTCAGGGCCTTTATCGTTGTGGTCGGGATGAGAGGATTTGAACCTCCGGTCTCCGCGTCCCGAACGCGGCGCTCTACCAGACTGAGCCACATCCCGTGTGAGAGGAAGGCCTTTAGCCGAATCCAAAACAAAAGGCAAGCGTTCGGGGCGCGAAAACTCCTGCCGAAACGTGTGCCTGCCTGCATCTATGGGCTATAGGCGTTGGACAAGGGCCAGGATTTATGAGAGCATGAGTCGATTTCAGGACTCTGCGCGCATAAGGCCAGCCACGTAAAGGAGCGCTTTGTGATAAAGGTTGTTGTTGTTGATGATTCTGCCTTCATGCGCAAAGCCATCAGCACCATGCTTTCCAAGGACCCCGAAATCGATGTGGTGGCCACGGCCCGCGACGGCGAGGAGGGCCTGGAACTCATCCGCAAGCACAATCCCGATGTGGTGACCCTGGACATCGAGATGCCGCGCATGGACGGGCTGACCTGCCTGCGCCACATCATGATGGAGATGCCCC